>DASPYG010000046.1:0-3483 GCA_035636885.1 Candidatus Nitrosopolaris sp. | reverse complement strand
AGGCGGCGATCGGGATGGTGAGCCCCGCCAGCGAGTGCCCGACCATCACCACGGCATCGGCTTGCCTCGGCACGGCCTGCAGCACCTCGTCCACGTAGCGTTCTGCGCCGGCGTCCGGATCCTCGATGGGGAGCTCGACCGCGGTGCTCGAATGACCTCCACGTTCCAGCTCGGTGCGGAGCTCGTCCCAGCACCATGCGCCGTGATACGCACCGTGCACGAGCACGAAGTGCATGACCCACTAAGACTAGGACGCGGTCGCCACCGCCGGTAAGGCGACGCCCGGTAGGACCGGCTCCGGGGCGGAATCACGGATGCTGCGCCCGAGCGCCTCTACGATCGGGCCGTCGAATTCGCTGCCGATCTTCTCGGTCATGTCTTTCAGCGCCTCCGCGGCCGTAAGGCGCTCGACGCCACGCCCGGCCGTGAGCGCCTCGTAGGTCTCGGCGACGGCGAGGATGCGTGAGTTCAGGGGGATCTTGTCACCCGCAAGGCCGTCGGGCGTGCCGGCGCCGTCGCAGCGTTCATGATGGTTTCGGACCGCGGCCGCAACGGCTTCTGAGAACTCCGCCGCCCTGACGATCTTCTCCCCCGCCTCGGCGTGGCCAGGCGCCTCGAGCGGCTCGCCGTCGGGCATCGTCATGTGGCCGACGTCGTGCAGGAACGCGGCCGTGCGCAGGTCTTCGAGCTGGCCGGCGGGGATGTTCATGCGGCGGCCGATTCCGTCTGCGATGGCGGCGATGCGGCTCGAGTGGCCCTGGGCGAGGGGGTTACGGTGGTCGACGGCGTGGGCGGCGGCCACGACCACCTGGGGCCCGGCGTCCGCCAGCAGCGTGACGAGGTTCTCGGTCGCCAGCTCGAGCTCGGTGACGAGCTGCGGGAATGTGCACGCGCGGTCCTTGCCCTCCCGTTTTGCGAGGTAGAGGGCCTGGTCGGCCGCGGCGATCAGCTCCTGCGCGGTCAGCGCATCCTCCGGGTACGTGGCCACGCCGATGCTGAAGGTGAGGTGCTTGCCCGGGGTCGTCGCGACGGCAGCCGCGTGCACCGAGTCGACGATTCGATACGCCAGGCGCTGCGCTCCGACGCCGTTGACGTCGGCAACCATGAGTGCAAGCTCGTCGCCGCCGTATCGGGCGACGAGGTCCTGCGAGCGCGCGGCCGCCCGCACGATCCTCGCGCCGAGCTGGAGCACGAGGTCGCCGTGCTGATGGCCCAGCTCGTCGTTGACGGACTTGAAGTGGTCGAAGTCGATCAGCAAGAGCGAGAGCGGGGTGGTGGAGCGGTCGGGCCTGGCGAACGCGACCTCCAGCCGCCGCCGCAGCTCGCGGACATTGGCGAGCCCGGTCAGGCTGTCCGTAATGGCTTCCAGGCTGCTTCGGTGGTAGCGGAGAGCGTTGGCGAGCGGCACAGCGGAGCTGCCGGACAGGGCGTCCACGGTGAACAGGTCCTGGTTGCTGAACTGCGAGTCCGACTTGTTGAGGTAGAGGAGGGCCGTGACGCCGTCGCTCGACGCGATCGGGATCGTGAGGCCCTTGCGGTCATCCGCGAACGCCGCCTCGCCGGAATGCGAGACGACGCCGAGAAGGGCCTGGTCGAAAGGCTCGCCTTCCGGTGGAGGCACGGACCCATCACGGCTGGCGGTGGCGACCTCTTCGAAGCCTTCCTGCGACGTAAGGATCAAACGGCCGCGCTGCGAGCTCGTCATCTGCACGGCGTTGCCGACGAGGACCTTGAACACATCCTTTATATCGGTGCCCGTCACCATATCGGCGCTCAGCTCGCGCAGGGTGTCCGCCTGGGCGGCCCGCTCGACGGCCTGGCGCCGTTCGCGCTCCAGCTCTCTCGTCATATACGCCGTGGCCAGTGCCACCACCACGAACAGGAAGACCTTGCCGATCGTCGCGTTGGGATCGACGACGAAATTCGACGGCGTGAAGCTCCCGCCGACGAACAGATAGATGAATGCGACCACCAGGGCCGAGATGACGCTCGCGATCGCCCCGAAGCGGACCGCATTGGTGATCACGGCCAGGAACAGCGCCAGGAAGAACGGGCTCGAGAAGCCGTTCGACAGGTAGACCAGGCCGGCCGCGAAGAAGATGTCGAGCGTCATGGTGGTGAGGCTGAACTGCTTGCCAGGCTTCAAGCCCCGGACAAGCAGGACGTTGACCACCACGTTCATGACGGTCCACGCACCGAGGACGATGTCGACCTCGATCTGAGCTTCGTACACCCGGCCCGGCGCCACGTTGTTAAGGACGCCGAGGACGACCAGGAACAGCCACCGGAACAGGACGGCCGCGCGCTCGCCGACCAGGCGACGGTCGGCGTCCAGGGTCGCGTCGATGGCTCGGGCGCGAAGCTGCTCCTTGCGCTGAGCTTCCGACTGGACGGCTCGCACCTGCGTGGCCATGCAAGCGGGATTTTGAAGGCCGGCGCGGCCAATAGCGCCGTGTAAAGCGGCTTGGTTAATCCGCTAAGGGATCCTGATCGCCCGAAAAGGAAGGCTCGATCTGAGTGAGGAGCCAGATCCGCTCGCCGTTTTCAATTCCGGCTTCTATGATCGGATCATGGCAGCTTGGGACTTGCCCCTCGGGCTAGCGCTACTGGCAATGGCTTGCGTCTTCCTGGGCCTCTTCGCTGTTGAGTCAAGGCCGGGTTTCGCCGAAGGTCGCTCGGACGTCAAGGAAGATTGGTTCGTTCACTCCAAGGCCGACTACCGCCGCTGAAGCTCTACTTGACCCAGCGGTAGACCGGGCCGTCCGGCTCATCCATCACGACGTACAGGAAAGCCGCTGGGGTGACTGTGACCAGCTAGGGGGTTGGCCCCGAAGGCTGCACAACGGAGCGAGCCAAGTGGGCGCTCGACATACAGAAGCGGGCCATCTGGAGCTTGCCGGGAAACGTAAACGGGCAGCATAAAAGCAAGATCCGGCGCGTTGTGTAACGCCGATCGTGGCCGGCTCGAGCAACATGCTACCCATGCGCTCACACGCCCGTGACGCGGCTCAGGGCCGTCAAGCTGCCCTCGCCATTTTCTCAAACCAGAGCCGTCCCGAGTGCGGACCAGAATTCCTCCTGCTCCGCCAACTGAGCAACGCCGGCATTCCGCATTGGTCGCATCCATCAACTAGGAATACGGTTGCCACTCGATCAGCGGCGGTCGTGCCAAAGCGTTGGCCTTATGAGCTCATGGAGTTACGAGGGGCACTGCGGCGAACAAGTTACTGTCGCGTCTGATGACAGCGATAAGATCCTGGCCTTCAAAGGAGCGATTGCCTCCATTGTGGTTGTCTGCGGCTGCGGTGACAGCTGCGATAACTGTCGGCTTCGGAGTGGTTCGCTGGGTCGATCACTACGTTTCGGCTCCGTACGCCGAGGACTTCCGCCTCAACTATGTAGCAGCAGAGATTGGCCTCACCCGAGGCTGGTCTCACATCTACGACCTCGATTTGCAGCGACAGCTGTCTGCCGGCTTTGGTC
>DASPYG010000045.1:0-27507 GCA_035636885.1 Candidatus Nitrosopolaris sp. | reverse complement strand
GGAATCTTCTGGTTGGGACAGGGCACGCAGCTCGGTCAGCTGTCGCGCAGCAATCGCAATTATGTGTGGATCCACCTTGTGTTTCTGTTCGCGGTGACCATGGTGCCTTTCTCGACCCTGTTGCTGGCTCGCTTTTACTGGCTGAAGCCCGCGCTGATCGAATACTGGCTGAACATCGTGCTGCTCGGCGCGACACTGTTCGCGGCTCTCCTGTACGGCCTCCGCGCAAAGCTCTTCAGGGAGGAGGGTAGGGCCGAAATGGCGCACCTGATGCGCGGGCGCATCTTGATCGCCCAATCGCTGTACGCGGCCGCAACCGCCCTGTGCGTGATCTTCCCGACCTGGGTCAGCATCGCTCTGATCATCCTGATCCAGCTCAATTACGTCCTGGCGCCCAGGATTCCGATCCTGCACCGTTTTTGACGGCGGACGGCGTTCCGGGCTACAGGATCGACTCTATGGCTTCGAGAATCCTGGGATCTTCGGGAACGACCTTCGAGCGGAAACGACGCACCACGAGTCCATCGCGCCCGACGAGGAACTTCTCGAAATTCCAGCTGACGTTGCCCGCCTTGCCAGAGTCGTCGGCCGCCCCGCTGAGAATGGCATACAAGGGATGCTTGGCTTGGTCCTTTGACGTCAAGCTTCGAGAAGAGGGGAAAGGTGACTCCGTAGTTGAGGGTGCAAAACTCCTGAATCTGCTCGGCTGTCCCCGGCTCCTGGTGAAAGAACTGGTTACACGGAAAGCCGGCCACAATGAAGCCTCGATCCGCGTACCGGTCCTGGAGCGCTTGCAACCCGGCGTATTGCGGCGTGAAACCGCAACGCGATGCGACGTTGACCGCAAGCACGACCTTGCCCGAGTAGGCGGACAGGCTTTCAAGCTTGCCCCTGAGGCGCGGTAGCTCCAGGTCATAGATCGACGGCTTTGGGGTTTCGGCCACAACGACATCAACTAGACGCCAGGGATCTGATATTCCTCCCTCACTGCGCTACAGCAGCGCGGCGATCATGGCGTCGGCGACGAATCGGCCAAACGTCTTGAGGGGCATGCCCCGGCGCAGAACCAAAAGTTCGTACAGCTCGGGAGCGGTGTATGTCCACATCACGTTGGCAGCGTCGGCCACGGTGAGGCCTGGGCGAAGATGACCGGCGGCGGCAAAGCGTCGCGCGTTGTCGGTCATGCGGCGGAGGCGGTCCGCGTGCACGTCGTCGACAACCGGCCTGAGCTCGGGGTGACTGCCGGCGGCGTCGCGCATCAGGAGCGCGATCGGAGCGGCAAGCGGCGCAATCTCAGTGACGAACACGCCCCAGCGCGAGATGAGCTTTCGCGGATCTGTCTCGCGTGATTGCAGCGCGTCCGACCGCTGCTCGGCGGGTACGGGCCCGACGCCCTCGAGTGCGCGCGCGCTCATCGCACGGATCAGTCCAGGTTTGCCGCCAAACGATTTGTAGATGGTGTCAACCGATACGCCCGCGTCCTGCGAGATCGCCGAGATGGTGGTCGGTCCGTAGCCATCGCGCAGAAAGCGCCGCTGGGCCACTTCGACGATTCGATCGTGGTTCCTGCGCGCCTGCTCTCGGCGCCGGCTTGTGTCATACGAGCGTTTCCTCTTGACAGCCCGGGACTTGCGGCTCATACTCCCCATTGGTTCCAGTCTACTGGAACGAAATAGGGAATGGGTGGAAAGGGCATGAAAGGATCTCTGGCGACGATCGATCGGTTGGTCCGCGCGACGAACCAGCACGACCTCGAGGCCATGGCCGCTTGTTTTTCCGAGGACTACCTGAACGAGACGCCGGCACATCCTGCCCGTGGCTTTCGCGGGCGGGCTAAGGTGCGCCGGAATTGGGAGCAGATCTTCGCGTTTGTCCCGGACATCCACGCCGAGGTGATTCGAAGCGCCGCCAAGGCCGACACCATCTGGACCGAGTGGGAGATGCGAGGCACGCGTCGAGACGGGAGGTCCCACTGGATGAGGGGCGTCATCGTCTTCGGTGTGAACGACGAAGCCATTCGCTGGGCCCGCTTTTATCTCGAGCCGGTGGATGAGAGTGATGCCACAGTCGACGATGCCGTCCGCGATCAGTTGGTGCGGCAATGATCCTGGTCGCGGGCGGAACCGGCAACCTCGGGATCGAGCTGGTTCCATACCTGGGCGCCCAGGGCATCCCAGTCCGGGTCTTCACACGCGATCCGGACCGCGCGCGGCAGCGCTTGGGTGAGACCCCGCAATTTGCGCAGGGCGACGCGCGGAACCCTCAAATGTTGGGGGCGGCTCTGGAGGGCGTCGAGGCTGTGGTTTCGGCGATCACAGGTTTTGGACCGGGCGCTCCTGGTCCCAGGGCCGTTGACTACGAGGGCAACCTGAACCTGATCAAGGCCGCGGAAGCTGCCGGCGTACCCCGCTTCGTCCTCGTCTCGATGTACGGCGCCTCGGCCGACCACTCGATGGAGCTTGCGCGCATGAAGTACCGCGCTGAGGAAGCGCTGCGAGCCAGCCGGCTCGACTGGGTCATCGTGCGTCCGAACCCCTTCATGGAGCTTTGGGCCGAGATTGTCGGTGGGCCGATCATCAAGGACGGCAAGGCCACGGTGTTCGGCCGTGGCGACAATCCGATCAACTTCAACTCCGCCAAGGACGTTGCTCGTTTAATCGAGGTCGCGCTGTTCGATCCGGACCTCAGCCGGACGATTCTTGCCGTCGGAGGCCCCGAGAACCTGACGTTCAATCAGCTGGTTGGTCAGATCGAGCGAGCTGCGGGCAGGAAGGCTGTGGTGAAACACATTCCCGTACCGATGATGCGGCTGCTGTCGTTGGTCATGCGACCCTTCAAGCCTGACCTTGCCGGCATGATTGGAGCTGGGGTGGTTTTCGACACGATCGACATGACCTTCGACGCCTCCGACCTGCGGCGCCGCTTTCCCAAAATCGAGCTCACTCACCTGGCGGACGTGCTCAGCCGTCAGCGAGCCACCAGCGTTTCATCAACCGCGACCTAGTCGAGCGACATCGTCGGCAGGGTAGCAGTAGGGGCGAGCGGTCACTGGCGTGCGAGAGCGGCCCGCACCAACCGCGCGAACGCCGCAGGTTCGGCGGGCAGGGAGCGGGGAGGGGCGAGCAGGTGCCTCAGCACGAGGTAGCGCCGCGCGACTGCTGCGGACACGACCCTGGCCATGAGCGTTGGATCGTACCCGGCTCAGGCGGCTCGGCCTAACGGCTCTGGCTCGGTACCCGCCGGCGGCCGGCCTTAGGAGGTATCGCGGTGTCAAGCAACGCGATGACCGCGGACCGCACGGCTTTGGCCGCGGCATCCCGATCCTGGTCCATTCGTGCGGCGACGGCCGCGCCGTCATAAAGCAGGAACAGCTGTCTACCAACCTGCTTGGCGTCGCGTGCGCCGGCTTCCTTGGCAAGATCGGTGAAAAGGGACCAGAGCCAGGCGCGATACTTCTCGGCGACGACCTCTCCCGGTTCGCCGGGCTGCGACTCCGCGGCGGCGCTGATGAACCGGCATCCACGAAACGCCGACCTGGCCAACAGTCCTTCAACCTCGGCGAACACGGCGAGGATGCGCTCCCTTGGCGTTGGGTTGGCAGCCAGAATTGCCGCGATGCGTGCCTGCCGTCTGCGGAAGTGGTTCTCGAGATAGGCACGTACGAGCTCGTCCTTGCTGCCGAACGTGTTGTACAGCGATGCTTTGGTGACGCCGGCCTTCTCGACAATGCGGTCGACACCAACGACATGAACCCCTTGTGCGTAGAAGAGCTCATCGGCGGCGGCAAGCAAGCGATCTCGGGCCGATGGTCGCTGGGTGGCATTCGGAACGGTGGTGGTGCGCGCCGCGGTTTTCAGAGCCATAGTGGTGATTTTATCGACCGGTCTGTCTACCGGCCGATATCCATGATACTATACCGACCGTTCTGTTGAGGGACCGCTGTCCCGAATCGTAAGCCAGGGGAGAAGAAACCCTATGACCGTCGACGTCAGCGCGACTGTGGAACCGGAGAGTGGGCCGGTAGGCCCAACCGGCCGCCTTTCGCTCCCGATCGCGTTCGGAGCGACCGCGGCCATCCTGGGGCTCTTCGCCGCAGCGGCGAGCGCCCCGACGCCGCTGTACGTCGTCTACCAGAGGGAGTGGGGTTTCTCCACCACGACGCTCACCGTCATCTTCGCGGTTTATGTCTTCGGTCTGATCGGCGCGCTCCTGGTTCTCGGTGGTCTTTCAGATCATGTCGGTCGCCGACCCGTGTTGGCCGCGGCGATCGCGCTGGAAGGTGTCGCGTTCGTCCTGTTCTTCATCGCAGGCGATGTCACGGTGCTTCTCGTCGCTCGCGTTGCGCAGGGCATCGCCACCGGCGCTGCGTTCTCCACGCTCGGAGCCACGCTGGTCGACCTGAACCCGCCTCACTCACCTGGCCGCGCGGGCCTCGTCAACGGGGTCGCGCCCATCAGCGGCCTGGCGGTGGGATCGCTTGGCTGCGGCGCCCTCGTCCAGCTCGCACCCGCCCCGACGCACCTCGTCTTCGCCTTGCTGCTGGCCGGAGCGCTCATCGCGGGTGTGGTCGTCGCCCGCATGCCCGAAACCTCGGCACAGCGCCCAGGCGCCATCGCCTCGCTGATCCCCACCCTCGGCATTCCTGCCCGTCTTCGCCCCGACGTGTTTGCCCTCGTCCCGATCCTCGTGGCCAGCTGGGCGCTTGGCGGGTTGTACCTATCGCTTGGGCCTTCGGTCGCGGCAGGCATATTCGGCCTGAGCAACCACCTCATCGGCGGGCTCGTAGTCACCCTGCTGTGCGGCGCGGGCGCCCTCACCGCCTTCTTGCTGAGGGCCTGGGCGATCAGCCGAGTCCTGGGAATCAGCGCCATCCTGCTCTCGGCCGGGACTGCGCTGACTCTCGCCGGCGTTGAAGCCCACATCGTGGCGCTGGCCGGCGTCGGGACCGTCGTCGCCGGTGTTGGTTTCGGCGCGTCCGCCCTCGCATCGTTCGGCACACTGGCCCGCCTGGCTGCACCCGGCGAACGCAGCGAGCTCTTCGCGTTCGCCCTCGTCATCGCCTACCTGGCCTTCAGCCTCCCGGCCCTGGCCGCGGGCTTTGCCGCCACCTCGGTTGGTCTGCACACCACGACGGTTGTCTACAGCCTCGGCGTGATCGCCTTCGGTCTCATCGCTGTCGCGGCCCAAACCATGCGCGGGAGCCGAGTCAGCTAGTCCGGTATCTGCACCGCCATCAAATTGCGCGGGCTGCTGTCGCCGTATTAGACCCGACCGTTAGCGTCACCAACAAGGCGATGCGGCCGGCTACGACGCCGGCAGCTTCAGACGCCTCAGCAGCAGCGCGTTGACCGCCACCAGCAGGCTCGATCCCGACATGGAAAGAGCCGCTATCTCGGGTCGAAGAACGAGACCGAACTGTGGTTCAAAAATGCCGGCCGCAATGGGGATGGCAATCGCGTTGTAGCCCACGGCCCAAGCCAGGTTCTGCCGCATCTTGCGAAGCGTTGCCCGCCCGATCGTGATGGCGGTGGCGACGTCGAAAGGATCAGAGCGCATGAGCACCACGTCGGCGGTTTCGATGGCCACATCGGTGCCGGCGCCGATCGCAATGCCAAGGTCGGCCTGGGCCAGCGCGGGGGCGTCGTTGACGCCGTCGCCGACCATCGCCACCTTCGTGCCCGCTCGCTGCAGCTCAGCGATCTTGCCCGCCTTGTCGGCGGGGAGGACCTCCGCCATCACCTCGCGGATGCCGAGCTCGCGGGCGATGCGTTCGGCGGTGGCGGGGTTGTCACCAGTCAGCATCACGACATCGACTCCCTGCTGCTGAAGGGCCTCGAGGGCGGCCTTCGCGGTCGGCCGGGGAGCGTCGCTGATGCCGACCAAAGCCGCGGCGCGCCCGTCGATCGCAGCGACGACGACGGTTCGTCCTTCTCCTGCCATCGCGTCGCGCTTGTCTGCCAGCTCGCCCAGGCTGATGTTTTCGCGTCCCATCAGCCTCGCGTTCCCCACGGCTACGCGATGGCCATCGACCGTGGCCAGCGCGCCATACCCGGGCACATTCTCAAAGCCAGTCGCTGAGAGCCGGGCCACGCCGGCCAGCTCCGCGCGGCGAACTATGGCCTGGGCCAGTGGGTGCTCGGAGTCTCGCTCCACAGCCGCGGCCAACGCCAGGACGTCTTCCTCAGACATTCCGTCGGCGTGAATTCCGGTGACTTCGGGCTCGCCCTTCGTCAGCGTCCCGGTCTTGTCCATCACCACGACCTGGACTCGAGCGGATGCCTCGATTGCAGCCGCGTTCTTGAACAGGATCCCGCGCCTGGCTCCGAGCCCTGTGCCGACCATGATCGCCGTCGGCGTGGCGAGCCCAAGAGCATCGGGGCAGGTGATGACGACAACGGTGATGGCGAAGAGGATGGCCTGGCTGAAAGTGCGGCCAGCGAGCAGCCAGACGATCAACGTCAGCGTGCCGCCGATCAGCGCCACCAACACCAGCCAGAAGGCGGCTCGATCCGCAAGCTGCTGTCCGGGGGCCTTTGAGCTCTGGGCTTCCTGAACGAGCTTCACGATCTGGGCCAAAGCCGTTTCCGAGCCCACCCTCGTCGCTCGGGCCCGAAGCGTTCCGTTCTTGTTGATCGAACCACCGATCAATGCGCCACCTGGCGCCTTTGAAACCGGAAGGCTCTCGCCGGTCACGACCGACTCGTCCACCTCGCTGGTCCCAACCTCGACGACGGCGTCTACTGGAACCTTGGCGCCGGGCTTGATCAAAAGCCGATCGCCGACCCGCACCTCGGAGGTCGGCACCTCGACCTGCTCACCATTTCTGATGACGAGCGCTTGCGGCGGCGCGAGATTCAACAGAGCGCGAACGGCATCATTGGCACCACCCCGCGCCCGCACCTCGAGCCAGTGGCCGAGCAGCACAAAGGCAGCCAGGACCGTCGATGCTTCGTAGAAGACATCTCCGCCCCCGCGGATGGTGACGACGACCGAGTAGGTCCAGCCGGCCGCGATGGCGACCGAGACCAAGACGTTCATGTCCAGTGTCCGCGCCCGAAGGGCACGCACGGCGCCGTCGAAAAAGAACCAGCCGGAATACCCGATTACCGGCAGGCTCAGGATCAGCTGGAAGACGTCGTCGCGCAGGCCGAACGGAGCCGGAACACCGAAATGCAGGACCTGCCGGCCGATCGACGACCAGAGGACGATGGGCACCGACAGCACGGCCGCGACGAGAAACCGGTTGCGCATGTCCTGGACCATGCCCTCCATCGACATCCCGGCGTGGCCGCCGTGTCCCATCAGCTCATTTGAAGAGCGCATCGCGGTGTCGCGGGGGTGATCCACGCCTCTACTATACCCACGGGGGGTATAATTGGGCGCATGCCAGGTTATACGAAAGACAAGCAAAAGATCGAGACGAGACTCAGGCGCATCGAGGGCCAGGTGCGCGGGATCCAGAAGATGGTGGGGGAGGATCGCTACTGCATCGACGTCCTCACCCAGGTCAACGCGACCAGGGCGGCGCTCGAGAGTGTCGCGCTCCAGCTGCTCGCCGACCATACGGAGCATTGCGTAACGGAAGCGATCCGGTCTGGCGGCGGAAGCGAAAAGGTCCGGGAGCTCAACGACGCTGTCGAGCGGTTGGTGAGGAGCTAGGCCGGATTGTTCGTCGTCAACGCGATCCTGCATGCCGTGCAGATCTCGTTCTTCATGCTCTGGGAGGTCCTCTGGCCTCTCGCCCTCGGGTTCCTGATCTCGGCCATGATCCAGACAGTCGTTTCGAAGCGGGCCGTCACGAGTGCTCTGGGCAGGCCGGACTTGAAGGGCTTCGTGCTGGCGTGCGGCCTCGGCGCGGCGAGCTCGTCATGCTCGTACGCGGCGGTTGCGGTGGCCAGGGCACTCTTCCGGCGAGGGGCCACCTTCGTCAACGCGATCATCTTCGAGTTCGCATCGACCAACCTGGTTTTCGAGCTCGGCCTTGTCCTCCTCGTCCTTCTGGGTTGGCAGTTCGTCGCCGCCGAGTTCGCGGGCGGTCTCCTGATGGCGATAATCCTGTGGATCCTCTTCAAGGTGACCTTGCGTCAGCGGATGGTCGATGACGCCAAGCGTCAGGCGGAGCGCGGAGTCTTCGGCTCGACCCACGAGGCGCACGGCGAGATGGATGTGTCCATCACTGAGGGGCCCTTTCTTTCCAGGCTCTTCTCGCGGCGCGCGTTCACTGCCATCTCGCACGCGTTCTACATGGACTTGAACGCTCTCTATGTGGACCTGGGACTGGGCTTTTTGATCGCCGGCGCGCTCGCAGCCTGGGTGCCCAACAGCTGGTGGCAGGCGTTCTTCCTGACCAACCACCCGACCCTCAACGAGTTCTGGGGACCGCTCATCGGCCCCGTCATCTCGATGCTCAGCTTCGTTTGCTCGGTCGGGAACGTGCCTTTGGCGGTCGTGCTCTGGAACGGCGGAATCAGCTTCGGCGGCGTGGTCAGCTTCATCTTCGCCGACCTGATCATCCTGCCGATCCTGAACATCTATCGGAAGTACTACGGCGGCCGGACAGCGGTGTATTTGTTCGTCGTCTCGTACGTCGCGATGGCGCTGGCCGGGTTCCTGGTCGGTGGCGCCTTCCAGCTTCTCGGTCTGGCTCCCACCAATCACCACGTCGCGGTCTTCGAAACCCAGCCGACCTGGAACTACACGACCTTCCTCGACATCGCCTTTCTGGTCGTGATGGCGGTCGTGGCATGGCGGTTCGTGACGACCGGCGGCATCGAGATGCTACGCGCTCATGCCCGCCGATCGGACGCTGGTGCGGACGTTGTCCGAGACCCGGTTTGCGGAATGAGCGTCGATCCGGCCACGGCAAAAGAGAAGGTGGAGCTCATGGGCACCACTTACTACTTCTGCTCAGCCGCCTGCCGCTCGACCTTCGAAAAGTATCCGGACCGGTACGCGGCTCAGGTGGCGCAGCTCGAACACGCCAGCCAGCCGCATTCACACGTTACGGCAGCGATGCCAGGAGGAGAAATGGAGAGACACGGATCAGCGGTCGATCCGGTCTGCGGAATGAAGGTCGACACCGACCGTGCGGAATATCGCTCGTTTCAGAAGGGCGAGACCTACTACTTCTGCTCGGCGGGCTGCAAGGAATCCTTCGACAGCGATCCGGGCAAGTACATCCCCCGTCCAGAGGCCGAGCCCGCCGGCTGACCGGCGCCTCGTTACCACGGATCGCCGATCTCTCGGGTGAATGGGCAACCACCCGAAATGCAGCTGGCGGCCCGATTCAACGGACAGTTCGTCGTTTGCAGGGCTACGGCGCCTGCGTCCGGACCGAGCCGTGCTCCGCCCGGGCCGCCCGCTGCTTTCCATATTCCGTATAGGTGAGCCAGACCACAATGAGGTCGAAGATCGTCAGGCCCAGGAGCCCGATGGAGAATGCGAATGTCATCCGGTAGACCTGGTAGACGATGAACACGATCAGAAAAACGATCATCCACGGGTAGGCCCAGATCTGGTCTCTGAGGAGCGCTGCCACCAGGACGATCTTGACTACGCCATGCAACACCAGGTAAGCCGCACCGAACTCCAACGACGATCCTGTAAGGCTTCCGGTGGCATGCAGCAGATGCGTGGCAAGGAAGTCATGGGGATCCTGTGAGAGCTCGTGTTGAGTCAGAGCTCTGCTCAGATTGTCGATAGTCGTTGGGCTGATGATGAGCAAGACGACGCCACCCACCACCTCGAGGACCCCATCGAGGCCCTTGAGGATGATTCCGATGGCGAAGGCACGGTCGAGCAGGTTGCCGCTCTTGAACCACTTCTCGCGAGCTGGTTCCGGCATATCGGCGTGATCAGGCAGGCGGGCTAAACCCTCGGTACAACGAGTTCCATTCCTGCGGATCGAACGTCGATCTCGAGTTTCAAGCCCTGTATCGGCGGGAGGGACGGGAACCAATGAATTCCATGGACGGTCGCTCCGCCGGTCTTGCTCAGGACTCTGTCGACCACGTGATCCTGAAAGTCATCGACCCCATACAGCTGGATCGCTGTGGCATCGTCCCACCCGGCTCCGATTTCACCCAACCGATTCGACAGCACCCGCATGATCGAATCGAGCATTGCGGCGGTATCGCCTGCTTCGTCTTCGGGCGCGCCTGAAAGCACGAACGCCGGGCGATTTCGGTGTCCGGGGATCGTATAGGAGACCGCATAAAGGCTCGGCTCCGAGACAGCGCCCGCCACGGGTGCCACGTTGGTCCGCCCCGCCGGTAGAAGGCCGTCAACCCCGATACCGAGGCGCCTCAAGCTGGTGACGTATCGCTGGTTGAAGGTCGCGAAGCCCTCGTTCGTCAGCGGCTGTGGGATCCGGAGCTCGAAACCAGCGATGGCATGCACCGTCCGTCCGATCGCGGCGACGTGTCTTGCGGCGGCCTGGAGCCCTACTTCCAAAGGAAGTGGGCGATCGAACCTGGCGTGAGCAAGGTCGTAGCCTTCGTCGGCGATCGCGCCGCCTGAGAATGGCCGGCCCTCGGCAGCCAGGAAGCGGTAGTTGCCAGATGAGTTGTGCGTAAGCATTGGCCCATGCATTGTCCGATCAAATGTCTCGCTTCGCCAGTCACCCCTTTCCCACTGTTCTGGTCGACAAGACCATAACTTGCTGCTAGGATAAGAGTCGTGACGACCAAAACCGGTAATTCGGGCGTGGTGTCCGGCTACGACCCATCACAGTTCCCCGCGTTCGCTGTGACTGTAGACGTGGTTGTTTTGACGATGTCCGACGGCCGGCTCCATGTGCTGCTCGTGCGCCGGGGAGTGCCGCCGTTCGAGGGGATGTGGGCGATCCCGGGTGGTTTCAAGCGTCCTGGCGAGACTCTCGACGAGGCGGCCAAACGTGAGCTGGCTGAGGAGACCGGCGTCAATGGCGCGAGCCTGCTCACCCAGTTCGGGGCCTACGGGGATCCTGGCCGCGACCCTCGAATGAACGTCGTGACGGTCGCCTACTTCACGGTCCTGCCTGAGGTGGGTGGAATCGAAGCCGGCACCGATGCGGCGTCGGCCGCCCTGATTCCCGTCACCGACGTACTGAACCGGAGGGTCGAGCTGGCGTTCGACCACTCGACGATCGTGCGTGATGCGGTTGAGCGGGTAGGTGTCGACCTCGACCTAACCGGCATCGCCACCGCGTTCGTCGGACCGAAGTTCACAGTCGCCGAGCTCAGAGCTGTGTACGAAGCCGTCTGGGGCGTCCGCCTCGACGGCGCCAACTTCCGGCGCAGCGTGGTCACCGAGTCAGGCTGGGTGATCCCCACCGGGCGCCGAGCACGGCCTGGCACGGCCGGCGGTAAGCCCGCGGAGCTGTATCGAGCGGGGCGGATGTGGAGGCACGGCAGCCCGATCCGGCGTTCGCAGCCGAACGCAAGAAGGAAGGGACATTCATGAGAGCTGTAGTCCACGACCGCTACGGCCCGCCGGAGGTGTTGCGCCTGGAAGACGTACCGAGACCTGTTCCCAAGGATGATGAGGTGCTCGTCAAGGTCCACGCCACGACGGTGACCCGCACGGACTGTGGTCTTCGTGCAGCAGACCCGTTCTTCGCCCGCTTCTTCACTGGTTTACGCCGACCGAAGCAGCGGATCCTCGGTACCGAGCTGGCGGGAGAGGTGGCAGCCGTCGGCGCATCCGTCAGCGAGTTCGCGGTCGGCGACCATGTCTTCGGCAGCACGCCTGCATTCAGGTTCGGGACGAACGCGGAGTTCGTCAGCCTGCGTGAGAGCGACCCCTTGGCGCTCAAGCCGGCGGGCATGAGCTTCGAGCAGGCCGCGGCGGTCTGCGACGGGGCGATTCTCGCGCTGATGGGCCTGAGACCGGCCGGTGTCGGGAAGGGGAAGAGGGTCCTCGTCTACGGCGCATCTGGATCGATCGGCACCGCGGGAGTGCAGCTGGCCAGGTACTTTGGCGCCGACGTGACCGCGGTGTGCAGCACCAAGAACCTCGACCTGGTGAGATCGCTCGGGGCCGACAGGGTCATCGACTACACGAAGGAAGACTTCACGAAGAACGGCGAGAGGTACGACGCGATCTGCGACTTTGTCGGCAAGCTCTCGTTCAGCCGGTGCAGGGGCTCGCTCAAGCCGGGCGGCATTTACAACGCGACCGACGGGCTGCAGAACATCATCCTGGCGCCGCTGACCTCGCTGCTTGGAGAAAAGCGAGTGATCTTCCCGATACCACCCCGCTATACGAAGGAGGATGTCCTCTTCCTCAAGGGCCTCATCGAGGCCGGGAAATATCGCGCGGTCATCGACCGCTGCTATCCGCTGGAGGATGTGATCGAGGCCACCAAGTACGTGGAGACGAGGCAGAAGACCGGGAACGTAGTCCTCACCATCAACGGCGGGAAGGGCAAATGAAAGCGGTCGTGTATGACAAGTACGGGCCGCCGGAGGTTCTTCGGATCGAAGAGGTGGCCCAGCCCATCCCGAACGAGGACGAGGTCCTCGTCAAGGTCCACGCCACCACGGTCAACCGGTCGGACGTCCACACCCGTGAAGCCAATCGAGGGAGCGGGCTGGCCATCTCGCTGCTCAGCCGCCTGGTCTCGGGTGTCCGCCGGCCGCGCCGGCGGATCCTCGGGAGCGAGTATGCCGGGGAGGTCGAAGCCGTCGGCGCAGCCGTCAAAGAGTTCGCGGTCGGCGACCATGTCTTCGGCAACAGCGGGCTCAGGTTCGGAGCCCACGCTGAGTTCATGTGCGTACGCGAAAGCGCTCGAATATCGCGCCTGCCGGCCGGCATGACGTTCGAGGAAGCTGCGCCGATTACCGACGGAGCGCTCAACGCCCTGATGTGCCTGAAGCTGGCAGATCTTCGGAAAGGGCGGAGGATCCTTGTCTACGGTGCGTCTGGGGCCATCGGCACCGCGGGAGTGCAGCTGGCCAGGCACTTCGGCGCAGACGTGACCGCGGTGTGCAGCACGAAGAACGTCGAGCTCGTGAGATCCCTCGGAGCGGACAGAGTGATCGACTACACGCGCGAAGACTTCACCAAGAACGGCCAAACGTACGACATCATCTTCGACGCTGTCGGCAAGGTCTCGTTCAGGCACTGTCTCGACTCGCTGGAGCCTGGCGGCCTCTACCTGCCTACCGACGGGTTCGAGAATCTCTTCCTGGCGTTGTGGACTCCGCGGTTCCGAGGCAAGAAGGTGGTGTTCCAGATACCGCCTCGACAGCCGAAACAAGACGTCCAGTTCCTCAAGGGGCTCATCGAGGCGGGGGAGTACCGGCCGGTAATCGATCGACGCTACCGGTTGGAGGACGTCATCGAGGCGACGAAGTACGTCGAAACGCAGCAAAAGACGGGGAACGTCGTCCTCACGATCAAGCAATGAGAGCTCCATGAAGGCAATCGTCCAGAACGTGTATGGCGCGCCCGAAACGCTCGAGCTGGTCGATATCGAGCGGCCGGCGATGGGTGACGGCGATGTGCTCCTTCGAGTTCACGCAGCCTCCGTCAACCCACTCGACTGGCACACCGTGAGAGGTCAGCCTTACCTGATGCGCATGGGGATGGGCTTGCGCAAACCAAAGAAGAGCGAGGTGATGGGCGTTGACTTCGCCGGGACGGTTGAGTCCGTCGGCGCAAACGTGACTCGGTTCAAGCCCGGTGACGAGGTGTTCGGCGGGAGAAGCCGAGCCTTCGCGGAATACATGTGTGTTCCCGAGGATCGAGCCATGGTGCTCAAACCGGCCGGGCTCACGTTTGAGCAGGCGGCGGCCGTCCCTGTAGCCGCGGTCACCGCGCTGCAGGGTCTTCGTGACCACGGGCACATCCAACCAGGGCAGAAGGTCTTGATCAACGGGGCGTCCGGTGGAGTGGGTACGTTTGCCGTCCAGATCGCCAAGTCGTTTGGAGCAGAGGTGACCGGCGTCTGCAGCACGAAGAACGTTGAGATGGTGCGCTCGATAGGAGCGGACACGGTCATCGACTACACCAAAGAGAATTTCGCGCAGAGCGACCAACGCTACGACCTGATGCTCGACATCGCGGGTAGTCGGTCGTGGTCAGAGTGCAAGCGCGTGCTGGCCCCGAAGGCAACGTTCGTTGTGGTCGGTGGGCCGAGCACCAATCGACTGCTCGGACCTTTGGCCCACACGGCTGCGGTAGGCCTCACCTCAGTAGGTGCGAGCCGGAAGGTGGTTCCTTTCTTCTTGGCGAACCTCGGCAAAGAGGATCTGATGCTTCTAAAAGGGCTTCTCGAGGCCGGGAAAGTGACCCCGGTGATCGACAGGACCTATCCCCTGAGTGAGACCCCTACCGCGATCGGATACCTCGAAGCGGGACACGCTCGAGGGAAGGTTGTCATCACCATATGAGTGTTTACCGGAATTTATACGGTCGTTTTGACTTTCAGGGCGTTCTCAAAGTAGCGAGGAGACGGACCCGCTCTGTCTCCTCGCAAAATATGGCCCACCGCATCGCCTGGCGAGGCCGCCGCGAGCTTGATAGCAAGGAGGGCGGAAATGCAGGCGAAAGGAAGTGCGCCCATGGACGAGAGAAGGAGCGCCGGCAGGCGAGCCGGCGCCGATCGACGCGGCGCCGAGCGCCGGATAACAACGCATCCCTATTCCACGACCGAGCGGAGGAGCGCCAGTCGCCGGCGTGAATTTCGGCGCAGCCTGTCGAACCGCCGCGGCCCGAGCTAGGAAAGTCCGGCTAGATCGTTACCGCGGCGCGGCTTCCGCTTGGACCGGCGATAGCGCAACCAGATGCCTCCTAAGATGGCCGCGCCGGCGAAGGCGGCGACAACCGTTGCGAGACCTCCTGGAATCGCAACGGACAGTGGTTTCTGCGTGGCGGCCGTGAGGTCATCGGCAGGTGCCGGATGTTCTGGGCTGTGGGCCATGGTGCCGAGTCTAGTACCGGCCTGGCGCTTGGACGTCTGACATCAGCCGCTGATCGGTTCGGCGGACACGATTCGCCGGGTGAGCGGCAAGAAATAGAGGCGGTGCGGCGCGGGTGTGAGGACGCCGTAGGCGTTGCCAGGTATGTGAAATCGCTGATCGCCGACGTCCCAATAAAAGTCGGGGACGGTGTATCGGCCGACCGGCTTTATCTTCATGCCGGGGTTCACGAAACCTTGCACGCTCAAGACGTCTCCCGCGCTGATGTCCCGCCACAGCTTGATGGAGCTGAAGGCAAGCAGGCCGGCCACGAATAGAGCCACCGCGGCAAACACCAGGATGCGCACCGACAGGCCAGTTGTGACGCCGATCGCAATTGCGGCCGCGACGAATCCAAGAGCGATCAGGAGGCTCACCCCGCTCGCGACCATCCGCCTGGCCTCGCTGCCCAGGAGGGCGGATCGTTGGGATGCCGACAGCGTGCCCGCGCGGTTGGCGTCGAGGTCGGACGGGCCGAACCCTAGGGCTGAGGCCAGCTCCTCGTGATAAATGGGAAGGTCGACATACTCAGGCACCGCCCCGTCAGCGCTGACGTTTGAGGACGGCTACCGGGATCACGCGCTCCGTCCGCGTCTGGTAGTCGGCGAACGCGGGCCAGATCTTGGTCATCTCTTTGAAGAGACGGTCCCGCTCACGGCCGCTGTCGATGACCCGGGCGCGCGCCTTGAACTTCTCGGTCCCGCCGGCGTTCGCCACCTCGACCTCGACCTCCGGATCCGCCTTGATGTTCCCCAACCACGTTGGATGCATCGGAGCCCCGCCTTTCGACGCCACGATGACGTAGTCGTCGCCGTCGCGGCCATATACGAGCGGCGTCGTGATATCGTCGCCGCTCTTTCTGCCCTTCGCGGTCATCAGCAGCACGTGGTCGCCCCACATGCCGACTCCAAGGCCCTTCTTGACACGGAACTCGTCGATGGTCTTCTGATTCCACTGAGTTGCTTTCACGGTTGAAATCTAGCGGGTGAAGTGGGCGAGGGATAATCAGTCCGATGCCCAGAACGAGTGACGTCCCTCTCTCCGAACACCTGAAGAACGCGCCGGCGGCTGTGCGGCCAACGGTGAAGGCTGCGATCCGGACGGTCAAGGAGGCCGCCCCGAGGGCGGAGGAGATCACGTACCACAGCCGGCCGCCGCGGTCGAAAAGCGCGATGTACAAGATCGCGCGCTACGCCGTCGACGGCGCCAATGTGGTCGGAGTAGGCACCTTCACCGAGCACTCGGCCCTTTTCTTCTACCGTGGCCGCGAGCTCGACGACGGCAGCGGCCTCCTCCAGGGCACCGGAAAGGACTCCCGCTTCGTCGCACTCCGCTCCCCGGCCGACGCCCAGAAGCCGGCCGTCCGGAGCCTGGTCCGTAAGGCCTTCAAGCTCGCGAAGCAGCCCTAGATCCAGCCTGGGCTCCAGCGGCCGGAAATAGGACGTTTTACACACTGATTTTGACCGGTAGAGGGGCCCCCAGAGTGGTTCCATTGGTGATCGACATGGACCTCAAAATCGGTCTCGGAGGGTAGTTTGGAAGCCGCCCCAACCTGGCAGGATGTATCCCCCATGGAAGAGCCGGTCCCGTCCCCGACGCCCCCCGTCCCAGCCCAGCATCCGACCGTGCTCACCAAGCACGGGGACACCCGGATCGACCCCTATTTCTGGCTACGCCAGAGAGCCAACCCGGAGGTTGTTGCCTACCTGGAGGCCGAGAACGAGCACACGGATGCCGCCGTGGCCCCGACGGCGGGGCTCCAGGAAAGGCTCTACCAGGAGATTGTCGCCCGCATCCAGCAAACGGATGTTTCGCCGACCACCTTCTTCAAGGGGTGGTGGCACTACGTGCGGACGGTCGAGGGCCTGGATTACGAGATCCACTGCCGGCGCATGGGATCGATGGAGGCGCCCGAAGAGGTCGAGCTGGACGTCAACGAGCTCGCGCGCGGCCACGACTATTTCGATCTTGGGTTCGTCGAACGCAGCCCGGACGAGAACATCCTCGCCTACGCCGTCGACGTCACCGGCAACGAGCTGCACCAGCTCCGTTATCGCGACCTGACAAGCGGGCGCGACCTGGATGACGTCCTCGACGGCGTCTACTACGGGTCCGCCTGGTCGGCAGACAGCAAGACGTTCTTCTATGTCATGCCGGACAAGGCGATGCGCCCGTACCAGGTGTGGCGGCACACGCTGGGCACGCCGAACACTGAGGACGTGCTGGTGCTCCAGGAGGACGACGAGCGCTTCGAGCTCAGCGTCGAGATGACCAAGAGCGAGAGGTACATCATCTTCACCTCCTCGAGCCAGGTGACCAGCGAGAGCCGCTACCTGCCGACCGAACAGCCTGAAGGCGAACCCATGCTGATCGAGGCCCGCCGGCACGGGATCGAGTACTCCGCCGACCACCAGGAGGATCTCTTCCTCATCCTCACCAACGATGGCGCGCGCAACTTCCGCCTCATGGCCGCTCCGCTTGACAGTCCCGGCCGTGAGAGGTGGCGGGAGCTGGTGCCGGAGCGCGCCGGCGTACGTATCAACGCCATCGACGTGCATGCCCACCACGTCGTCCTAGGCCAGCGTTCGGATGGGCTGCAGCGGCTCGAGGTTCTCGATTCCCGGAGCGGCGAGATTCACATCGTCGACCAGCCCGATCCCGCGTACACCGCCTTCGCCGGCTCCAACCCTGTTTATGAGAGCACGGTGATGCGGTTCTTCTACACCTCGCTCAATGCGCCCTGGTCGACCTTTGACTACGACATGAACACCCGCGAGCGGACGCTCGTGAAGGAGCAGCCGGTCCCCGGCGGCTACAACCGCGCGGACTACGTCGCCGACAGGCTGTGGGCGACCGCTCCCGACGGGGTGCTGGTGCCGCTGTCGATCGTCTACCGCCGGGGGCTGCTTAGGAGCGGCACAAACCCCACGATGCTGTACGGCTATGGCGCCTATGAGATCCCGAGCGATCCCATGTTCGACGCCGCCCGCATCAGCCTTCTCGACCGCGGCTTCGTGTTTGCGATCGCCCACGTCCGGGGCGGAGGCGAGATGGGGCGGGAGTGGTACGAGGACGGCAAGTTCCTGTGCAAGACGAACACCTTCGACGACTTCATCGCATGCGCCCTCGAGCTGATCAAGCAGGGCTACACGAACCCGCGGAAGCTTTCCATTCGAGGCCGAAGCGCGGGCGGCCTGCTCATCGGAGCGGTGTTGAACTCCAGGCCGGACCTGTTCGGATGCGCGGTTGCGCAGGTCCCGTTCGTCGACGTGCTGACGACCATGCTCGACGAGTCGATCCCGCTGACGGTCAACGAGTATGAGGAGTGGGGCGACCCCAACGACCCCGAGTTCTACGAGTACATGAAGAGCTACTCGCCGTACGACAACGTGCATCGGGCGCCTTACCCGGCGCTGCTCGTCACGGCCGGCCTCAACGATCCGCGCGTGCCGTACTGGGAGCCCGCCAAGTGGGTCGCGAAGCTGCGGCAGGCGACACTCTCGGCCCGCCCGATCCTCCTCAAGACCGACCTCGGCTCAGGGCATTCGGGCCCATCCGGCAGATACGAATCGTGGCGCGAGGAGGCGTTCGTCTCCGCGTTCGTGGTCGACCAGCTCGAGGCGGCCGGCTGATCTTGACTTCGCGCCGGAGCGCGGTTACTCTAAGCCCGATCTCCACACCCACCCGGGTGTGTCCATGTCTTGTCAGGAGTTGTGTCAATGGGCGGCATCACGAAGGAGCGCTTCGCCGGCGAGGGCGAAGTCTGCCTTCTAACCGCACATTGAGTCCGAACCTGTAACCACCCTCTAGACCACTCCAAGGACCGTGCGGTAGTTGGGCACCGCCACGGTCCTTTCTTTTTGTCGTTTGAACTTGAACAGGAGTAGACAGGCAATGACTTCAGCAGCCGTCGAGCTGCAAGGCATAAGCAAGGCTTTCAGGCGCCTGGAGCGCGAATCAGGCGCGCCCTGGTGGCGCCGCGAGTGGAAGGACAAGGTGGCGCTCCACGAGCTCGACCTCGTCATCCAAGCAGGTGGCATCACCGGGATCCTCGGGCCCAACGGCAGCGGGAAATCGACGCTGATCCGGATCCTAGGCACGTTGCTGACCCCGGACGCAGGTCGGGCCACAGTCTTCGGGTGGGACGTGGTGGCGGAGCCGCTGTCGGTGCGCAAGCACGTGAACCGCGTGTCGGTCGAGGCCGCCTTCTTCAAGGAGCTCAGCCCCTGGGAGAACATGCTCTATGCCGCGCGTCTCTACGGCGGCGGCTTGGGTGGCACGCGCGAAAGGGTCGTCGAGATCCTCGACAAGCTTGGGCTGCCCCTCGACACCCTCGACCAGCCGATGAAGCAGCTCTCGCGCGGACAGCAGCAGAAGGTGGCCATCGCGAGGAGCTTCCTCACCGCACCCTCGCTGCTGCTGATGGACGAGCCGACCACCGGCCTCGACCCGCGTTCGAAGAAGGAGGTGCAGTCGCTGCTCCAGATGCTGAGGGCGGAGCGAGAGGTCACCGTGCTGCTTTGCACGCATGACATGGACGAGGCCGCCGCCCTGTGCGACCGCGTCCTGATGATGGACGCGGGTCGCGTGCTCGCCGACGGATCCCCTGACGAGTTGTGCCGGCGCTACGCCGTTGACGGCAAGCCGGCCACGCTGGAAGACGTCTTCATGATCCTTTCGGGCAAGCGCTTCGAGCTCGATGGGGAGGAGGTCGAGGAGAGGTGATCGAGGCTCGACACACTGAGCTCAACGCGCTGTTTGGCTTCGCCGAGCGGCAGCTGCACGTCGTCAAGCGCTACTGGGTCTGGGAGGTCGTGTGGCTCTTCTACAGCCTGGTCAGCGTGCTGTCGATCGGCTTTCTCGCGTCCGGGCTCGGAACTCTCGGCGTCGGCGGCGGTTCGTTCGACCTCCACCGCGCACAGCTCTACCTGTTGGTCGGCGCGCTGTTGTGGGGTTACCTCTCCCTTGTCTTCATGGAGGCGGCGTTCGCGATCAGCTGGGAGCGCTGGGAGGGCACCATCGAGTACACGTTCATGGCGCCCGTGCGCCGGATCACGCATCTCTTCGGCATCTGCTTGTTCGCCATCGGCTATGGGCTGGCTCGCACGTTCGTGGTCTTGATCATCGCGTCGATGATGTTCGGCCTGGATTTCTCGCATGCGGACATCCCGGCCGCCCTGGCTGTTCTTGCCGCGTCGACGGCGCCTCTGATCGGCCTCAGCATCCTCACGGCGGTCCTGCCGCTGCTTTCGCCGCAGAAGGGCGAGCAGATGTCGATTGCCGTGCAGGGTTTTCTGCTTCTTGTCTCCGGCGTTTATTACCCGCTGTCGGTGCTGCCGGCGGTGATGCAGATCGCCGGCGCGGCGTCACCGCTGACCTACGCCCTGGCCGGTATCCGCCAGAGCCTTCTCGACGGCGTCGGAATGAGGGAGCAGCTGCTGACGATCGGCATCCTGCTGGGCATGGGTGCCGTGCTGATCCCTGTGAGCATCCTCATCTTCGCGTGGGCGGAGAACCGCGCCAAGCGCCTCGGGCTCCTCAAGAGGAGCGGCTAGAACCGCAAGGACCGGCCTTCGCCATCAAACTCCCCACTTTGCTTCGGCCCCAAACTAATGTTCGTCACTATCACCTTCGGCTACAGCATTTAGGGGCTTTGAATTTCGAAACCACAAGATGCTGGGCTAGGCCCACAAGGCCTGTGTTTGGTCGCTCTACATCTTGTGGTAAAGGTATTGACAGTGCCAAGCGGCGTTGTTAAGGTTTGCGGCGAATCGCGGTGATCAGTGGGGAGAAGTGGTGAACCAAGCATCGTGGAAACATACGTCGCACCCTACGTCCAAGTACGGCACGCCATACACCTCCTCTACGCTACTTCTCCCCGCAGCCGCGATGGGGCCGGCGAGGCCCACGAGCACGAGGCCTCGCTGAATGGCCGAGATGAGCCGTCCGCTCCGGGTGAACCGGATGGAGACGTTCCTCAACCCGCCGCAGCTCGCTAGGGACCTTTGGCTCCGTGCTTACGCGCCTTTGAACCATCGATTCGACAAGCTGGGCAACCCCCTCCCGATGGAGCTCCATGGCTGCGGCTGTGGTCTTTGTGCGCGCCAGAAGCGCGCTTCGCTCAAGTTCTGGGAGGCCCAATGAGTGTTCACCGGGGCACATCGGGTCCGCGTGGACGACAAAGGAAGGCTCGCCATCCCAGCGGCATTTCGCAAGCAGCTGCCGGAGGGGAGCTACGTCTCGGTGAGCCAGGACAGCGCGCTGGCGATCTATCCGCCGGACCTGTGGGACGCGCTGGCGCAGGAGCTTCGCAGCCCCCTGCCGGGTCCCGACCAGCGAGCGCTGGCGCGGACGCTCTATTCGATGTCGGAGGCGTTCGAGCCGGACGGCCAGGGCCGGATCACGCTCGGGATGGAGCAGCGCCGGCTGACGGGAATCGAGTCACCGTCGACGGCGATGGTGATCGGCATGGGATCGCGAGTGGAAATCTGGCCCGAGGGCCGATGGGACAGCTACAACGCCGACGCGCAAGGGCGCTTTACAGAGTTCGCTGACAGGGTGATCTCGGGACGCTGAGCCGGCACCAACCTGCACTTTCACAAGAGGTAATAGAGCTGCTCAAGCCCCAGCCGGGTGCGGTCGCGATCGACAGCACCGTGGGGCAGGCGGGCCACGCCCGCCAGATCCTGGAAAGGATCGAGCCAGGCGGCCGGCTGCTCGGGATCGACCGCGATCCCGCCGCCGTCGAGTCCGCGCGATCGGCGCTGGCCGCTTACGGGCCGGCGGCGGTCGTCGTTCATGGTCGTTTCGGCGACCTGGACGCCCTCGCGCGAAGGGCCGGCTTTGTGCCGGCGGATGTGATCCTTTTCGACTTCGGTCTCTCGAGCGTCCAGCTCGACGCCCCCGAACGCGGATTCAGCTTCCGCGGCGAGGGTGCCCTGGACATGCGGATGGACACCACTGCCACACTCGACGCGGCGCGGATCGTGAACGGGTTCGACGAAAGAGAGCTCGAGCGGATCCTGCGTGAGTACGGCGAGGAGCGTTGGGCGCGCCGGATCGCACAGTTCATCGTGGCGCGCCGCCCGCTGCGCACGACCCTTGATTTGGCCGCCGCCGTCGAAGCGGCCATCCCCCGAGGGGCATGGCCTCGCGACATCAACGTTGCAACGCGAACGTTTCAGGGCATCCGCATCGCCGTCAACGACGAGCTCGGCGAGATCGAGGCAGGACTTAGAGCAGCTCTTGGGATTCTCAAACCCGGTGGTCGTATGGCGACGATCAGCTTCCATTCATTGGAAGACCGCTTGGTGAAGTCATTCTTCAACGTCGAGTCAAAAGACTGCATCTGCCCACCCCAGCAGCCAGTCTGCACCTGCGGCCACCGGGCAACCCTCCGTATCGTCACCCGCCGTCCTGTGCGCCCCTCAGAGGCGGAGGTGACGGCCAACCCCCGCGCCCGGTCGGCGCGGTTGAGGGTGGCGGAAAAGATCTGACCCCATCCCCTTCCACCCAAGACCTGGCGTCCGGTCACCCCGCCGGGCGCCAGGCACAACTCAAAAAGATCCCTCCCCGCTCCGCGGGGAGGTGGCCCGAAGGGCCGGTGGGGGTGCAACAACACCCCACGAGGAAACCCAGCAACAAATGAGGCACACGTCTTGACATCGACCCGAATACTCACCCGGCGCCGCCTCGGCGCCGCGGCCCCCCAGCACGCCCCGGCACGCCGGCGTCGGCGCACGCGCGGATTCGTGCAGGTGGCGAGCGCGGTGGCGTCGGATCGCCTGCAGCTCAACACCTATGCGCATGCCTACCTCGCCTTTGGGGTGGCGCTGATCGGCATCCTCTTCTACCTCGCGCTCGCCGCGCAGGTCACCCAGTCGTCGTACGACATCACGCGCCTCCAGGACCAGCAGCGCCAGCTCATTGCCGAGCAAGACCAGCTGCGCTACCAGGAGGTGACGCTGCACGCGCCCGCTCAGGTCCAGCAGCAGGCCGCACAGAGCGGTATGCAGCGCGTGTCGCCCGTCGCCTACGTCCCCGCGCAGCAGATCGCGATCGACCTGCTCAGGCCCGCCGGCGAATCGGGCACCGACGGTACCCCCTTGTGGGCGCGCTACGCGGCGGCGATCTTCAACAAGATTGGCGGCACGCGCGACGTGCTGGCGGCCAGCCACTAATTGAGCTCAGGGGCTCTTCGCAAAAGGGCCCCGCGAGTCGAGCACGTCATGGGTGCGCGCCTGCGCATCCTCACGCTGCTGACGATCGCGGCGCTGCTCGCGGGCGCCGTCTGGGGGCGCCTCGCCTACTGGCAGGTGTTTCGCCACGTGCAGCTCTCGGCGCAAGCCCAGGCGCAATACCACGAGGTGGTCGAGCTGCCGGCGGTCCGGGGCGCGGTCTTCGACCGCAACATGACCCAGCTGGTCGTCAACACGACGGTTTATTCGGCATTCGTCTCACCTGACCAGGTGGCGCCGGCCGACCGCGAGCGGGTCGCCAGCGGCCTGTCCAGCGTGCTCGGCGTCGACAAAGCGAAGACCCTGCAGACGCTCGGGTCGGGATCGAAGTTCGCCTACGTTCTGCGCCGTTTCGCCAAGGCCAAATCCGACCAGTTGCGGGCGCTGAAGCTTCCCGGGGTCGGGCTCGAAGAGGAGACGCAGCGCTCGTATCTGCCGGGAATCGCATCGGGCTCGAGCCTGGCGGCGAACCTGCTCGGATTCGTCACCTACGACGGGCAGGGCCAGCGTGGGCTCGAGCAGTACTACCAGAAGCAGCTGGCCGGCACGCCCGGCTACATCTCTAGCTACCGCGACCTGGCCAACCGGGAGATCGTGCTCGGCACGCACACGCACCAGGACCCGGTCAACGGGTCCGACCTGGTGTTGTCACTCGACGCCAACGTCCAGTACCAGGCGGAGCAGGCGCTGGCGGACGGCATCAAGTACGCCAAGGCCGAGAGCGGAAGCGTGCTGATCATGGACCCGACGACGGGTGGAATCGTGGCCTGGGCGGATTACCCGAGCTACGACGCCAACAATTTCAATCACACCGACTCTGCTCTGTTCCAGGACAACGTCTCCAGCTACATGTACGAGCCAGGCTCCGTGATGAAGGTGGTCACCCTGTCTGGCGCGATCAACCAGGGCACGATCACACCCGACACGATCATCAATGACCCCGGTTACGTCAACGTTGGCGGCTACCGGATATACGACTGGGACCGGCGCAACCACGGGAACATCAGCTACACGATCGTACTCGAGAAGTCGCTCAACGTAGGTGCGATCAAGGGAATGCAGGCCGAGGGACACGCCGCGTTCTACAGCTACCTCAAGGGCTTCGGCCTCACGCAGCCGAGCGGAATCGACGTCGCGGGCGAGACGTACGTTCCCCTGCCGTCGCAGGACAAGATGAGCGACAGCCAGTACGCGACCACCTCGTTCGGCCAGGGCATCGGCGTGAACATGGTGCAGATGCTGTCAGCGGTAAACGTCGTCGCGAACGGCGGGAAATATGCGCCACCCCATGTGGTCGAGCGGGTCGGGACAAGCATCAACCCCCTCCTCCTGGCCCCGCAAAGGCAGGTCATCACACCCGCGACGGCCCAGGCGATGACGGCGATGATGGAGGCGGTCGTGCAGCACGGTTCCGGCTACACCTCGCGCGTCAAGGGCTTCGCGCTCAACCAGACCGCCAAGACCGGAACATCGCAGATTCCGGTCAACGGCCAGTACACGCAGGATGTCTGGGCGTCATTCGTCGGGTTCCTGCCCGCCAACCACCCGAAGTTCACGATGCTGGTCGTCGTACGTAAGCCACACGCGCCGGGCAGCGAGAACGACTGGACCCTGAACGACGGCTACATCACCGCCGGCCCGATCTGGCAGAAGATCGCGCAGTCGATCGTCGTCGACTGGCGCATAACACCGGGATAAGAACCTCTGAAATCTTCGATTTCACAGGTGAGAAACTCGGTTGCAACGGTTGGAGACGCAAGCATCTACCTGCTGGGGTCCCCGCCCCATCGTCGCGGGGCGGATCCCGAATAATTCGGGCTTCCACTCCACCGGGACGAGTTCGGGAACCAGTCGCACACCCATCTCGTTTCACACTTATTAGATGCGTCTGACTCTCCTCGAGCTAGATACCTGTGAAATCTTCGATTTCACAGGTGGAAAAAAACTCGGATGCAACACAGGTCGGTGCAAGCATCGCGCTGGGGACGCCCGAATAATTCGGGCTACCGCTCCACTAGAACGAGTTCAGGAACCTGTGACACATCCATCTCGTTTCACACTTGATAGATGCGGCTGACTCTCCTCGAGCTCCTCGAGGCGACCGGAGGTGGCGAGATCGGCGGCACCCAGGTCGGCAACACGTTCGCGACGTATCACACGGATTCGCGCGAGGTGGTGTCGGGTGGCGTCTTCTTCGCGCTGCGAGGCGGTCGGATGGACGGCCATCGCTTCATCCCCGACGCCCTCGGCCGCGGCGCCGCGGCGCTTGTCGTGGAGCGGCGCACCGAGATCGCCCACGGCGTGGTCGAGATCATCGTGCGAAACACCTGGGACGCTCTCTTCGCGGTCGCCAAGCACGTGCGCAATCGCGTGAATCCGCTGGTGGTCGGCGTCACAGGCAGCAACGGGAAGACATCTACCAAGGAGATGGTGGCCGCGATCCTCGAACGCAAATACATGGTGCTGCGCACATCCGGCAACCTCAACACCGAGACCGGCGTGCCGTTGACCATGCTGCAGCTCGAGCCGGAGCACACAGCGCTCGTCGTCGAGATGGGGATGCAGCGTGCGGGTGACATCGGCAGGCTAGCCGAGCTGGCGCGACCGTCGGTCGGGATCATCACCAACATCGGCGTCGTGCACATGGAGTTCTTCGCCTCGCAGGAGCACCTTGCCCGAGGCAAAGGCGAGCTGGTCGCCGCCCTTCCGACCAAAGGCCTGGCCGTCCTCAACGCCGACGACCCTTTCTTCAAGGTCCTGTCGGGGATGTCGGTCGCCCCCGTGCGGAGCTTCGGTTTCGGGACCGCAGACATGCGGGGCGAGGGCTATTCCGCGGGCGACGAGGGTGGCTGCCAGTTCACCGTGCGCGGCATCCTGGTGCGACTGGCCCTGGAGGGACGCCACCAGGCGCGCAACGCGCTGGCGGCGCTGGCGGCGGGAGAGTTTGCCGGCGTACCGGTCGAGGAGGGGGCTCTCGCGCTGGCCGACGTCGCGGTTGCACATCGTCTGCAGGAGCAAGAGACCTCGAAGGGCGTGACGATCATCGACGACGCATACAACGCGAGCCCGGAATCGATGCTGGCCGCATTTGAAACCCTGGCCGAGCGACCTAGAGCGGGCCGGCTGATCGCGGTGCTCGGGGCGATGGGCGAGCTGGGTTCTCTGGCCGACGAGTCCCACCGGCGCGTCGGCCGTCGCGCGGCGGAGGTGTTCGACTCGGTCGCCGTCCTCGACAGCGAGTGGGGTCGGGTGCTCGCGGATGCCGCGGGAGCGCACCTCCTACCCGACCGCGAGTCCGCCGTGACGTGGGTCCAGAACAACGCCAGGCGCGGGGACCGGGTGCTCATCAAGGCGTCACACAGCGCGGGCCTCGACGAGGTCGTCAAAGCGCTTACCAAGTGATCCTCGACGTACTCACATTCGCGGCCTCGTTCCTGATCGCGCTCATCCTCTATCCGATCGCCATCGACACCCTGCGGCGTATGAGGTCGGGTCAGGTGATCCAGGCAGAGCTGCCCGAGAGCCACCAGAAAAAGGCGGGCACACCGACAGGCGGAGGGATTCTCTTCGCGGGGCTCGGCATCCTGGGCGGGATCGTCGCGGCGATCAATGGGCACGTAGGCGCGTGGCCGGCAGTGGCCGGACTCGTCGCCGGCGGGCTGATCGGCTTCGCCGACGACCAGAGCAAAGTGCGGGTTGGCTCGCGTGGGATTCCCGCGCGGCTGAAGCTTCCGATCCAGCTCCTCCTTGCCATCCCGGTAGCCGCCGTGGCGCTGTCGCAGGGTGGCATTCATCAACACCTGCTGCCGTCGACGCCATGGCTGCTGTATCCGCTAGCCGTGGTCGCGATCGTCGCCACGGCGAACGCCGTCAACATCACCGACGGCATCGATGGGCTGGCGGGAGGGCTGTCGGCCATCGCGTTCGCGGCGATCGCGCTGCTTCTTCCTGGCGCGCTCGCGGGCGAGAAGGCGGTCGCGATGACGCTGGCAGGCGCGCTGGTCGCGTTCCTTGTCTACAACAGGTATCCCGCGCGCGTGTTCATGGGCGACACCGGCTCACTCGGCGTCGGCTACGCACTGGCGGCAATGGTCATTCAGCAGGGATTCCTGGTGCTGCTGCCGCTGCTTGCGCTCGTGTTCGTATTGGAGACGCTGTCTGTCATCATTCAGGTGGCTTACTTCAAGGCCAGCGGCGGACGTCGTGTTTTCAAGATGACCCCGATTCACTACACGTTCCACCACGAGGGTTGGTCTGAGAACCGCATCGCGCTCTCCTTTTGGGGCGCGGGGCTCGTCTCAGCGCTGGCTGCTGCCGGGGTGGCGCGG
>DASPYG010000044.1:0-49326 GCA_035636885.1 Candidatus Nitrosopolaris sp. | reverse complement strand
CCCTCTACGATGCTGATCATCTCGCGGCGGTTGCGCGCCAACTGAACGGACGTCCTCGACAAACCCTCGGATGGATGAAACCATGTGAGGTCCTGGCCGGAATTGTTGCGTCGATCGATTGAGACCGCCATTAACACGCGACAGACAAAAAAGCTGGACCCACCCGGGCCGCTGACGCGGCAGACCTCCCCTAAACCGGGGAGGTAGCACCAGACACCCTTTTGCCTGCGGGCCCACCCCAACCACCCTGTTCCCAGCGCGTCCTCGTCACAACGACTCCGGGCATCACTCCCGCCACCAAGGCCCACCCAACTCCTTATGCCCAGTCCGTTCTTTTTGGTCCACGAATTAGGAACCCCGCCTCTGCACGAACTGGAAACCGAACCGCCCCTTTACGCACAGATGGCCGGAGGTGACGCTGTGGTCCAGGGGTGAGGTGACCTTGACGATCGTGTTGTCCTGGACGTGCAGCTCGAGCATGCACCCGACGCCGCAGTACGGACACACCGTCTCCGTCACGCGCTGCTGTGAGGGGTCCCAGGTGCCTGCCTGACGCATGTCGTACTCGCTCTTGAACATCAAGGCGCCGGTGGGGCACACGCCGATGCAGTTGCCGCAGTACACGCAGGCGGATTCGGGCAGCGGGGTCGTGAACTCTGTGGAGATGTGGGCGTCGAAGCCGCGTCCGGCGACCCCGATGGCGAATGTGTTCTGCGCGTCGACGCCGCACGCCTCGACGCACTTGTAACAGAGGATGCAGCGAGAGTAGTCGCGCACATAGAGCTCGTTGTCGATCTTCACGGGCTGGGCGACTGTCGCCGCTCCAGGTCCAAAACGATCCGGGACCGCCCCATATCGGGTCATCCATCCATGGACCTCGGGCGCGCAGAGCGACATGTCGACCGACGAAGCGAGAAACTCGAGCACGAGCCTGCGGCTGTGACGAACGCGCTCGGAGTCCGTGAGGATCTTCATGCCGGCCTCGACCTTGCGCGAGCACGCGGGCACCAGCACGCGAGAACCCTCCAGCTCCACGACGCAAACACGGCAGACGTTGACCGGCGTCAGCGTCTCGAGGTTGCAGAGCGTGGGAGTGTCGACGCCCAGGCGCCGACAGGCGTCGAGGATCGTGGTCCCCTCCATCGCCTGCACCTCGTGGCCGTCGATGGTCACCTCGACCATCCTCCGCGGCAGCCCGACGAACATCGGCTCAGCCATTCAGCACCTTGAGCTGGATCACGGCCGACTGGATCGCGCTCGCGGCGGTCTGACCCAGGCCACATATGGATGCGTCCCGCATCGCTCGTCCGATGTCCGCGAGCAGAGCGAGGTCGTCGTCGCGATGTGACATCTGACGGTCGATGAGCAGGCGATGGAGGATCTCCTCCTGGCGCTTCGTGCCTACGCGGCAAGGAACGCATTGGCCGCACGACTCGTGCCGGAAGAACCTGGCGATTCGCAACAGGATCGACTCGATGTCGGCGGTGTCGTCGAGGACGATGACGGCGCCAGAGCCAAGTGTGGCGCCGATGGCCCGTGTACCTTCGAAGGTGAGCGCCACGTCGAGCTGCATCTCGTTTACGAATGACCCCGCGGCCCCTCCCAGCAGCACCGCCTGAAGGCTTCTTCCGTCCCGCACACCTCCGGCGAGCTCGATGAGGGCCCGCAGCGTGGTTCCCATCGGAACCTCGTACACGCCCGGGTCCCTTACGTGTCCTGAAAGGCAGAAGAGCCGGGTGCCGGTCGAGTCCGGGGTGCCGGTGGCCGCGAAGGCGGCGCCGCCAGTGCTCACGATGTCGAGCACGTTGACGAGGGTCTCGACGTTGTTGACCAGCGTGGGCTTGCCGAAGAGACCGGCCTGGACCGGAAACGGAGGCTTGTTGCGAGGCTCTCCCCTCTTCCCCTCTATGGAGTTGAAGAGCGCTGTTTCCTCGCCGCAGATGTAGGCGCCGGCCCCGCGACGCACCTCGATATCGAATCCGATGCCCGATCCAGAGACGTCTTCGCCGAGGTAGCCATGGGCGCGAGCCTGGGCGATCGCATTGTCGATGCGTTTGCGCGCCACCGGGTATTCGGTGCGGACGTACAGGTACCCGTGCTCACAACCGGTGGCGATCGCCGCGATGGTCATCGCCTCGACGATTGCGAACGGGTCGCCCTCCATCAGGACGCGGTCCTTGAACGTCCCCGGCTCCGACTCGTCCGCGTTGCAAACGAGGTGGTGCGGGCGCACCGGAGCGCGTGCAACGGCATCCCACTTGCGGCCGGTCGGAAAGGCCGCGCCTCCACGACCGAGCAGCTTTGCGTCGCTGACCTCGCGAATCACGCCCTCCGGACCGAGCTCGAGAGCACGGCGCAGGGCCGCGAATCCACCTGCCGCTCGATAGCTGTCGATGCTCTCCGGGTCGACCACACCGATTCTGCGCAGCAGTTGGGGAAGCGAACCCCCCCACTCCCCAGGCGCCCCTGGGGTGCGTGGGGAGCTCCCCACCGGGTGGGGAGCCGGAGGCCAGGCCCCACCTCTGAGGACCGCCACAACGCTTTCTACCGAAGCAGGTCCCAGGCGGCCCTCGGCGTGCGCTCCCGCGCCACCAAACCGTTCGAGGTGCGCGGCGGGCGCGCGATCGCACAACCCCAGGCATGGGCTTCGACGCCACACGGACCCGCCTTTCGCCGACCCGGCGGGACCGAAGCGCGCCTCGAGGTCTCGGCACAGCTCGTCAGCTCCAGCGCATTTGCATGCGATGTCGTCGCATACGGCAATCGACAGCGGGGGCTGTGCCTCCAAAGCGAAGCGGTCGTAGAAGCTGGCGACTCCATATGCGTCGGCCGGCGGCACATTCAAGCGCCGGCACGCATACTCGAGGCCACCCCGGCTGACCCAGCCGATCTCGTCCTGGAGACCGTGCAGGGTGGGAAGGAGCAGGTCCCGCTTGGAACGGGTTGCGCGGCCGCCGCGCGCGAGGTGATCGTCGGCCGGCGTGCGCTCGCCGCCCTCCCACAACGAGTCGGGGCGCCCAAGCACGGAATCGACGGCCGCCATCTCGGCGGCGGTCGGCGGTGCCCCGCTCGTGCGAATGTCCAATTACGAGACGGGTGTGGCGATCTTGTCGACGCGGATCGCGCTCGCCTTGAACTCGGCGGTGCCCGACTTGGGGTCCGTGGCGTCGATGGTGAGCACGTTGGTTGCGACCTGGTCGGGAAAGTGCAGGGTGAGAAATGCGAGACCCGGTCGCAAGGTTGCGTCGAAGCGCACGGGCACCTCCACCGACCCGCGCCTGGAGCTCGCCATCACGCGCTCGCCGTCGGCGATCCCAAGACGTTCGCCATCGGCGGGCGAAAGCAGCAGCGCCTCGGGCTGCCTGAGCGGCGAGGTGTACGCCCCGGTCTGCACGCCGGTATTGAAGGAGTCGAGACGCCGGCCGGTGGTGAGGCGGATTGGAAATTCCTCCGTCAGCCTATCCACGGGCGGGTCGTGCTCGACGACGGTGAAAGGCGCACGCGGGCCATCGACCGGGTCCTTCCACAATCGCGCGTGCAGGAACTGGGTTCCCGGGTGGTTTTCGTCCGGACACGGCCACTGGATTCCACCGAGCTCATCGAGCCGCGCGTATGACATGCCGCCGTGCATCGGCGACAGGCTGCGGCATTCGTCCCAGACCTGCTCGGCGGTTGGGCGGCCCCAATCGCTGCCGAGCAGGCGCGCGATCTGGACGATGATGTCGATGTCATCGCGCGCGCCTTCTGGCGGTTCGAGCGCGCGCCGCACCCGCTGCACACGCCGCTCGCTGCTCGTGACCGTCCCTTCCGACTCCGCCCATCCCGCTGCCGCGGGAAGGACCACGTGCGCGAGCTCGGCGGTCTGCGTGAGAAAGATGTCCTGTACCACCAGGTGCTCGAGGTCGCTGAGCAGGCGGACGGCGCGCGTCTGGTCGGCCTCTGAGCGCGCGGGATTCTCGCCGACGATGTAGATGGCCTGCATCTCGCCGTGCTCCATCGACTCGAACATCTGGCTGAGGTGATAGCCGCGCTTGGGAGGAACCGTCGAGTTCCACGCGCGCTCGAACGGCGCGCGCTTCGCGGGATCCTCGACGTCCTGGAACCCGGGGAGCCGGTTCGGTATCGCGCCCATGTCGCCGCCGCCCTGCACGTTGTTCTGGCCGCGCAACGGGTTCAGTCCGCAGCCGTAGCGGCCGACCTTGCCGGTGAGGAGCGCGAGGTTGATGAGGGCGAGGACGTTGTCGACGGCGTTGTGGTGCTCGGTGATGCCGAGGGTCCAGCAGATCATGGCTCGATCGGCGCGGCCGTAGTCGAGCGCCGTCTCCCTGATGGCGCCGGCCGGAACGCCGGTCTCGCTCTCGGCACGCTCCAGCGTGTATGCCTCCACACATTTCGCGTAGTCGTCGAAGCCGGTCGTCGCCCGCTCGATGAACTCACGGTCTGCGAGACCCTCGTGGATGATCACGCGAGCGATCGCGTTCGCGAGCGCGATGTCGCTGCCGACGTCGATGCCCAACCAAAGGTCCGCCCACTCGGCAGAGCTCGTACGGCGCGGATCCACTGCCACGAGCCGCGCTCCATTGCGCATCCCACGCAGCAGGTGATGGAAGAAGATCGGATGCGTCTCGCGCGCATTGGAGCCCCAGAGCAGGACCAGGTCGGTCTCTTCAGCCTCGCGATACGAAGAGGTTCCTCCCCCCGCCCCGAACGCTGTCGCCAGACCGACGACGCTGGGAGCGTGTCAAGTTCGGTTGCAGCTGTCGATGTTGTTGCTGCCCATGACCACCCGCGCGAACTTCTGCGCCATGAAGTTCAGCTCGTTCGTCGTCTTTGAGCAGCTGAACATGCCGAAGGCGTTCGGCCCGTGCGCCCTGGCCTGGGCGAAGCCCTCCGCGGCACGGGCGAGGGCCTCGTCCCACGATGCGGGGCGGAGCCGGCCCCCTTCCCTCACCAGCGGCTGGGTCAGGCGAATGCCGCCGCCGCCGTTCTCCATGGCGCCAATATAGGCCGCGATCGCACGAGGCGATTTTCTGTACCCTCCGCCGTTATTCCCATCGTGCGCACAACGCTCGGGCGCGAAGCCCCTGTGTACGCGCCCGGCTCTCGAGACGACTTCGATCGCCTGTATCGCGACAGCTACACGAGGATCTACAGGACGATGCTTGCCGTCCTCGCCGACCCGATGGCGGCGGAGGACTGCACTCAGGACGCCTTCGTTTCGGCATTCCGCGCCTGGGATCGATGGCGCCCCGATGCTCCGGCTGAGGCATGGCTGCACAGGATCGCGATCAACGCCGCGGTGTCGTACCAGCGGAAATCCAGGCTCCGAACGATCGGGGCGATTCTGCTGCGGCTCGGACGACCGGTCGCCGGCCCCGACCCGGGCCAGCTTGCGCTCGACCACGACCTCGCCGCAGCCCTCCGCAAGCTCTCTCCGAAGCTGAGGGCGGCGCTGGTCCTGCGGCACTATCACGGTTACACGAACAGGGAGATCGCGGCCGCAACTGGCGTCTCGGAGCGCACAGTCAACAAGCGGCTGCGGATCGCCGCCGTGAGGATGCGCACGCTGCTGGCCCCCGATCGCACGCGGTTCCCATTTGACGGTCCTGGTTCGTTGTCATCTAACGCAGGCCACGTTCGGCCGAAGCACAAGACCAGATGAGTGACCAGCTTGGACCGGATTTCGACCGTCGCCTCAAGGCGGGCCTGGATCGCTTCGAAGGCCCTAACCCGCTGCCGTCGAGCGCGCGTTTCGGCCGCTCGCCGACGGCCCCACATCGCCTGGGCCCGATCAAGCTCGCGCTGGCGGCGGCCGGCGCGCTGGCGGTCCTTACGGTCGCCGCATCGGCGCTCGCCGGCGGCCCTGATCCCAGCGCATGGCCGCAAAAGGCCGTGAACAGCTTCGAGTTGGTGACACACATCGCCCAGCCGAGCCCCTCGCCCAGCCCTACCAGATCGCCTCAGGCGCAAGGCGAGCCTGCGGCGCACACGACCCCGTCTGAGTCCAACGACGAATCGCCTGAACCATCAGAAGGTTCGCACGCGCAGCCCAGCCCATCGCCGACACCCGAGTCGACAAGCCACGATGGTTCGAACGCCGGTCCGAGCCCCACCCCGAGCCCCGGCTCGGACGATGGCGGCCAGCGCGGCTCGCCGTCGCCATCGCCATCTGGGTCGCAACATTAGCTTCCGATTCGGAAGCACGAAGGCGTTTTCAGAGACACCCGAAGACGGGCATCAACCACCGGAGGTAACCATGTTCAGGAGTCGATTCGGGAAACTGGGGCTGGCGGCATTCGCCGCCGTAGCTGGGGTGATCCTGGTCGTCACGACCGCGGGAGCGCACCAGAGCCACGTCGTGGCGCGAGTAAACCTGGGGTCTGTGCACTACAACACGAGCGCCGGCACTGGCGCGACCGTCGGCGAGGACGCCACCGCTGACGCCGATCAGGTCGAGGCTGACACGGCGGCGCAGGAGGCTGCCGAGCAGGCTGCCGAGGCGCAGCAGGACGCCGCGGAGCTGGCGGCTGATCAAGCTGCCGAGCAGCAGGACGAGGCCAACGACAACGACGCCAACGAGCAGGAGAACGACGCCGCGGACAACCAGTCAGGCGACCAGACCGAGACTGAGCAGAGCGGCTCTCACGACGACTGACGCAGCGTTCTCACCATCTAAGGCCGGGCGGAATAGCTGTCCGGCCTTTCTATTTGTTGGCGGTGACGAACTCCTTGATGCGGTCGAGGCCGCGCGTTAGCTCGTCTTCCGACTGCGTGTACGCGATGCGTATGTAGCCCTTGCCGGCGCCGCCGAACGCAGTGCCGGGAAGCACGGCGACTCCTGCTTCGGTGAGAAGCCGGTCGGCCAGGTCGCGTTCCCCGAACCCCGTGCCTTCGATGTTTGGGAACGCGTAGAACGCCCCCTGGGGGCGCGCGCATCGCACGCCATCGATTTCATTGAGGCCGTCGACGATGAGATCACGCCGGTGCTGGAACACCTTCACCATGCGGTTGACGGCGTGGTCCGACTCAGGCGCCGACAGAGCCTCGATCGCCGCCATCTGCGTGAACGCGGCCGCGCATGAAGACGAGTTGATCATCAGCTGCTCGAGCTTCGCGGCGACCGGCCTGGGCGCGACCGCGTAACCGAGGCGCCAGCCTGTCATCGCATATGACTTCGACAGTCCGTCCATGAGGACCGTCCGCTCGCGCATCCCTGGGTGCGATAGCGGCGACACATGCCCGAAGCCGTAGACGAGCTGGCTGTAGATCTCATCCGACACGACCATCAGGTCGTGCTCGTTGGCCAGGTTGCATACGAAATGGACGTCCTCTTCAGTCAGCACTCCGCCGGTCGGGTTCTGCGGCGTGTTGATGATGAGCATGCGAGTCCGGGGAGTGACCAGCGACGCAAGCTCGTCGAGGTCCATCCGGAATCCTGTCTCCTCGCGAAGGGTGACGACCTTGGGCACCGCGCCGATGAAGTTCACCTGGGAGGCATACGCGGGATAGCCGGGGTCGGGCAGGATGACCTCGTCCCCCGGCTCGATGCAGGACAGCAGGGTGAAGAGAAGGACGTTCTTGGAGCCGGGGACAAGCACCACCTCGCTCGCGTCGACCTCGATTTTGAGCGTTCGCGATACGAATCCGGCCACGGCCTGTCGCGCTTCGAGAATTCCGGCCGCCGGGGTGTAATGCGTGAAGCCGTTCTGCATCGCCGAGATCCCCGCCTCGACGATGTTGTCGGGCGTGGCGAAATCGGGCTCGCCGATCTCGAGGTGGACGACGTGCTTGCCCTCGGCCTCGAGCCGCCGGGCCTTGGCCAGCACCTCGAACGCGCTCTCGGTGCCCAGGCGGGACATCCGCTCCGCGAACTTGATCGTCACCGCCGGATCTTAGTGCCTCCCCACGCAGTGGCGAGGCCGGCTTCGCGACGGGAAGCCGGCTGGGCGTGATGGAAATCAATGAACACCCAGCAAAGTACCCCCGTCGATGCCGATCGTCTGCCCTGTGATGTAGCCGGCATGCTTCGAGCAGAGGAACGCACACGCAGCGCCAAACTCGGCCGGGTCGCCGAGGCGGCCCATCGGCGCGGACGCCGCCATCCGCTTGACCTGTTCGTCAGGATCGGCGCCGCTGGCCGCCGCGACCTGGCGGGTGCGGTCGGTGAGGATGCTGTCGGGCGCGAGGCAGTTGACCGTGATGCCGTCGGGCGCAAGCTCGCGTGACAGGGTCTTGGCAAGGCCGGTCACGGCCGCCCGCATCGCGTTCGACAGCGCGATGTTGGGGATGGGTTGGCGGACCGAGATCGAGGTGATGCACACGATTCGGCCCTGGTCGGAGCGCTTCAAATGTGGAAGCGCGGCCCTGATAAGGCGAACCGCGCTCATGAGAGTCAGCTGAAACGCGGCCTCCCACAGCTCGAGGGGCGTGCTCTGAAACGTCCCGGGCTGCGGCCCGCCAGCATTGACGACCAACACGTCGAGGCCCGGCATTTTTCCTAGCGCCGCTTTGACGATGGCCTCGGGCTCACCTGGCTTCGACACGTCCCCGGCCATCCAGCCCGCGGCATTGATCTGCTCGGCGGTGCTCGCGATCGACGCCTCGTCACGCGACGAGATGAAGACCTCAGCTCCCTCCCCGATTAGCGCTTCGGCACAGGCGCGGCCCAGGCCTTTGCTCGCGGCGGTGACCAGTGCGCTTCGCCCCTTCAGTCCGAGATCCATCCCATCACCCCTTGTTTCAGCCGCTGGTGTTCACGTACCACCGGGTCACGTACTGGAAGCGATCGACCGGTTCGACCACGCTGTTCATACGCACGCCGTGAACCCGCTGCGAGATCGCGTAGTCGTAGTGAGGTGAGTACAGGAATATCGCCGGCGCCGCATCGACGATCTGGGTCTGGAAATCAAGGTACGCCGCCAGGCGCAATGACTGGTCCACGGCCGCGCGCCCATCCTCCAGGTCTTTGTCGATGAGACCCCATCCGCGGGAGAACGCGAAGTTCAGCGTGCCGGGGTCGAGGCCTGAGTGCCACAGCGTGTACTGGTCCGGATCTGAGCCAACATCGATGGCGACCAGGGCCGCCTGGTAGTTGTGGCCCAGAAGATATTTCTGAACCAGGTCCGAAGCCGACACCGGCTTGACGTCAGCCTCGATGCCGATCTCCAGCAGCTGGCGCGCCACGCCCGCGGCGACCTCGTTGGTCGGAAACGGTCCGGCCACGACCAGGTCGAACTTGAAAGGCTGACCGCCCTTCGAGCGCAGCTTGAGGCCAGGCTGGAGCACCCACCCTGCCGCGTCGAGCGCCTTGGCCGCCGCGATGGGGTCGTAAGGGTGGCTGCTGGCCGCCGATGTCGAATAAGCCCAGTCGCCGCTCGGGATGGGGGTGGGATCGGTGTCCCCTCGGCCGGCGAGCACCTCGTTGACCAGGCGCTGCCTGTCCACGGCTTGCGTGAGCGCGAGGCGGACCTTGACATCGCTGAAAAACTGCTTGCCGGTCGCATCCGGGTTGAAGGCCACGAACGCGTTGGTGAAGGTGCGCACTTCCTGGATGTTCACATCGGTCCTGCCCTGGAGCGCCAACACCTCCGGCGGCTCCAGCCCGCCGACGAGGTCGGCCGCCCCCTGCAGCACCGCTCGGATCGCCATCTGCGGGTCCGAGACCGGGTAAGTGCGCAGGATCAGGTGATCGAGATAGGGCTGCGGGTCGGCAAATGGGTTTCGGTCGAGGGTGATTCCCAGCGAATTGATGCCGCCGACCTTGAAGGGTCCCGTGCCCATGGCGCGGATGCCGCTGAAGTCGCTGGCCAAGATCTGCGCCGGCGCCATTCCGCCGAAGAGATGCTTCGCGATGATTCCCATGCGCAGCGCGAGAGGAAAACCTGCGCTTGGAGCCTTGAGTGTGAAGACCACCTGGTTGGGCCCGCCGGCGGCGATGCCGACCTGGCGCCAGAAGGCCGCCCCGGGCTGCTGGTACTCGAGGTCCTGGAGGACGTGATACGTGAAAAGGACGTCCTCGGCGGTGAACGCCTGGCCGTCCGCCCAGCGCACGCCGGTTCGAATGTTGAACGTGTAGGTCATGTGGTCGTTCGAGATCGCCCAATCCGTGGCGAGGAGCCCGACCACGTTCTGTCCGGCATCCACGGTGGTGAGGCCCTGGTAGATGGCGCTGTCGACATCGCGGGCGCTGTCGTCGCCCTCGAACAGAGGATTGAGCACGCCGGCCTGGCCGACGAGCGCCTCCACCGCCGTCCCTCCGCGCGCGGGCTTGGGCACGGTCGCGACCGGTTGGCAAGCAACGAGAGCCAGCGCCGCCGCAATCGCGGCGGCGAGGACGTGCCGCCTACGCGAGGTTATGCGCCTTTATGTACGTGAGGACGATCGAGCAGATCAGGAAGGCCGCCGCGAGCACCCAGGTCGTCCAGTAGACCTGTCGCTCCAGCCCGCGACGGGTGCGGTAGCCGCCGCCCAGCCCGTCGCCGCCACCGCCGATGGTGCCGCCCAGCCCCGTGGCCTTGGGTGTCTGTACAAGCACGCCTGCCATCAACAGCACCGCAAGAACCACCTCGGTGAGGACGAGCGCGTTGTTGATCTGCTTCATGGATGGTTATTTATACCGGGCCGCTATCGCAGTCCAGTTGAGGGTGTTGAACCACGAGGCGATATAGTCCGCCCGCCGGTTCTGGTATTTCAAGTAGTAGGCGTGCTCCCACACGTCCACGCCGAGGATCGGGGTGAGGTTGTCCATGTAAGGGCTGTCCTGGTTTGGATACGACTTGATCGAGAGCTTGCCGCCTGAGTCCGCCAGCAGCCACGCCCAGCCGCTCCCGAACTGACCCACTCCAGCCTTCTGCAGCTGCTCCTTGAACGAGTCATAGCTGCCGAACGCGCTGTTGATCGCGTCGCCCAGGCGCCCAGAGGGGGTGCCACCGCCGCTGGGGCCCATGATCGTCCAGAAGATCGAGTGGTTCGAGTGTCCCCCCGCGTTGTTGCGCAGAACGGTCCGCACGTCCTCGGGCACCGAGGTGATTCCGCGCAGCAGGTCCTCGACCGACTTGTTCCCAAGCTCGGGGTGCTTCTCCAACGCGCCGTTGGCGTTGTTCACGTACGCCGCGTGATGCTTGTCATGATGGATCTCCATGGTTTTCGCGTCGATGTGCGGCTCGAGCGCATCGAACGCGTACGGAAGCGGCGGAAGCTCATATGCCATGGCGGCTAATCCCCCTTACATGCACCAGCGATCTCGATTACGAAATCAGTCTAGCTGCGCCGGGATTCCGACCCCTTTCCGGCAGCCTGGTTGCGTACCTCTGCGGCCCGCCGCTCGATCTCGGCCGGATCGCCCAGGTATTGACTCGAGCGCGGCCTGAAATCCGGACCCAGCTCGTACACACGTGGCACGCCGGTGGGAATGTCCAGGTCGACCACCTGCTGGTCGTTCAGCCCCTCCAAATGCTTGACGAGCGCGCGCAGGCTGTTGCCGTGGGCTGAGATCAGGACGCACGACTCGCGCAGCAGGTCGGGCACGATGGAGTCGTACCAGTAAGGGAGCATCCGCTCGACCACATCCTTCAGGCACTCGGCGCTGGGGAGCAAGTCCGGCGGCAAGCCCGCATAACGCGGATCGTGCGAAGGGTGCCGCTCATCATGGGTCTCGAGCGCCGGCGGCCGCACGTCATAGCTGCGGCGCCAGAGCTTCACCTTTTCTTCGCCATACTGCTGCGCCGTCTGCCTTTTGTTCAACCCCTGTAACGCGCCATAGTGCCGTTCGTTCAGTCGCCAGCTGCGCCGGACGGGGATCCACGTGCGCTCCATCTCCGCGAGGGCGATGTCGGCGGTCTGGATCGCGCGCACCAGCAAGGACGTGTGCACCAGCGCCGGGGCGAGCCCGGCCGCCTGCAATTGCCGGCCGGCCTCTTTCGCCTCTTTCATACCGAGCTCGCTGAGAGGCACGTCATGCCAGCCGGTGAACAGGTTCTCCAGGTTCCACGTGCTCTGGCCGTGCCGGAGCAGAACCAGAGTTCCGACCTGATTAGAGATGGCCGTATACCGCCGCCGTCACCTCAACGATCTTCGTGAACTCCTCGGCATTGAGGCTGGCGCCCCCAACCAGGCAGCCGTCGCACAGCGGCAGCTCGACGTAGGCTTCGACGTTGCTCGCGTTGACGCTGCCTCCGTAGAGCACACGCACCTTTCGCGCCGCGCCGGCGCCGATGAGCTCTCCCACCGTCTTCCGGATCATCCTCATCGTCTTGTATGCGTGCTCCGGGTCAGCGCTCTTTCCGGAACCGATGGCCCACACCGGCTCGTACGCGATGACCAGGCGCGCGGAATCGTCAGCCGAACAGTTTGCGAGTCCGGCCCTTACCTGGCCGGTCACGATCTCCGCCGTCCTCCCATCGACGTAATGCTCATCGAGCTCGCCGACGCACATGATCACGTTCAGGTCGTTGGCCAGCGCCGCGGCGGTTTTGCGAGCGACCATGTCGTCGGTCTCGCCGAGGTAGGCGCGGCGCTCCGAATGGCCGATGATGACCCACTGGCACCAGCCCTTGAGCATCGCCGGCGAGACCTCACCGGTGTAGGCGCCGGAGATCTCCCAGAAGCAGTCTTGCGCGCCCAGCTTGACGGTCGTTCCTTCCAGCACCTCGGCGATGCCGAGCAGCCACGGGAATGGCGGGAAGATCGCCACCTCGACGAGGTCGGGTTTCGCCGTCGACGCCGGCAGCACGCCTTTGACCAGGTCAAGGGCGTCGCCGGCGTTGACCGGATTCATCTTCCAGTTGGCGGCGAGCAGAGCCTTGGGGCTGACACGGGCCGGCAAGGTTCTCTCTTACGCCTCCTTCAGTATTTCGACTCCCGGCAGCTTCCTCCCTTCGAGGTACTCCAGCGTGGCTCCGCCGCCTGTCGAGACCCAGGAGAAGCGGCCGGCCAGGCCGAGCTGTTCGACTGCGGCGGCGGTGTCGCCGCCGCCGACGAGAGTGTAAGCGCCGGAACTCGCGACAGCCTCTCCTACAGCACTGGTTCCGCGGCTGAAGTCAGGGATCTCAAACACGCCCATGGGCCCGTTCCACACCACCGTGCCCGAGCCGCGAAGGCGCTCGGCGAACATCGCGACCGACTGCGGGCCAATGTCGAGCGCCATCCATGACGGCTCAACGGCGTGCGCTGGAAACACGCGCGCAGGCGTTCCGGCCTGGAACTGCTCCGCACAAACCAGGTCGACCGGAAGCACGAGCCGGCTGCCGAAGATCTTCCAGACGTCGTTGGCGGCTTCCAGCGCGCCGTCTTCGACCAGGCTGCGGCCGGTCGGGTAGCCCTGCGCCCGCAGGAATGTGTTCGCCATCGCCCCGCCGATCAGCATCGCGTCGACCTTGGTGACGAGGTTGTTGAACAGGTTGATCTTCGTGGAGACCTTGGCGCCCCCGATCACGGCGATCAGCGGTCGCGCAGGGTTGTCGACGGCCTGGTGGAGCGCGTTCAGCTCGGCGATCATCAGCTGGCCCGCGTAGGCGGGCAGGTAGCTGGCGACGCCGACCACCGATGCGTGGGCGCGGTGGGACGCCGCGAATGCGTCGTTGACGAACATCTCTCCGTGGGAGGCCAACTGTCGCGCAAACTCGGGGTCGTTCTTTTCCTCCTCAGGATGAAACCTGACGTTCTCCAGCAGCAGCACCTTCCCCGGCTGCAACCGCGCGACTGCCGCCTGGGCCTGCGGGCCGACGCAGTCGGGCACGAACGGCACCTCGCCCCAGAGATGCGTCGAAAGCTCGCGCGCAACGGGTCGGAGCGACAGCTTTGGATCGGGCCCGGTCGGGCGCCCGAGGTGAGACATGACGACGACTGTGGCTCCGCGATGCATGAGATCGCGCAGGGTAGGAACCGCGGCTTTGATGCGGGTGTCGTCGGTGATCTTGCCGTCGGCCATCGGAACGTTGAAGTCTTCGCGGACGAGAACTCTCTTGCCCGCGACGTCAACCGACGTGATCGGGAGCTTCAGAGTCGCGCCGCCATGTAGCTGATGAGGTCGACCATCCTGCAGCTGAAGCCCCACTCGTTGTCGTACCAGCTGACGATCTTGGCCCACTCGGGGCCGAGCATCAGCGTCAGCGGCGCATCGACGATCGACGAGTGCGGGTCGCCCTTGAAGTCGGAAGAGACCAGCGGCTCTTTGCTCACCGAGAGGATCCCCTTCAGCTCGCCGCCGGCCGCCTCGTCGAATGCGGCGTTGATGTCTTCTGCGCTCGCGGGCTTGCTGAGCTGCACCGTGAGGTCGACGACCGAAACGTCGAGCACCGGGACCCGAAACGCCATCCCCGCGAATCTGCCGGCAAGCTCCGGCAGCACCTCGGCCACGGCGCGGTTGGCGCCCGTGGAGGTCGGGATGATGTTGTCCGCGGCAGCTCGGGCGCGCCGCAGGTCCTTGTGCGGAAGGTCCTGTAGGCGCTGGTCGGACGTGTACGCGTGGATGGTCGTCATCATGCCGCGCTCGATCCCGTAGCTCTGGTGAAGCACGTGCGCGAGCGGCACGAAGCAGTTGGTGGTGCAGCTTGCGTTGGAGATGACATTGTGCTTTTGGGGGTCGTATCCCTTGTGGTTCACACCCATCACGACCGTGTAGTCCTGGTTGGTCGCGGGCGCGGAGATGATCACTTTCCTGGCGCCGCCTTTGTCGATGTGGACACGTGCCTTGCCGCCGTCGGTGAAGAGGCCGGTGGACTCGACGACGATGTCCACGCCGAGGTCCTTCCATGGCAGCTCGGCCGGGTCCTTGTGGCTCATGAACTTCATGGGCCGGCCGTCCACGACGATCTCGTCGCCGTCGGCTGCAACCGAGGGCTCGAACGTGCCGAGCGCGGTGTCGTGCTTGAGGAGGTGCGCAAAGGTGTGGGCGTCGCCGATGTCGTTGACGGCGACGATCTCGAAGGATGGCTTCAGCGCGTAGGCCGCGCGGTAGATGTTGCGGCCGATGCGGCCAAAACCATTGATCCCAACCTTGGTCATATGGACACCCCTTCAAAACAGTGCCGGCGGGAAGGCGGCCCGGCGTGGTGGAAGCTTGCGGACTCGCCTAAATGTTAGGCGGAGCGGCGCGCGCGCTTCGGCGGATGGTCCACGGTTGTGTGGTCGGAGATCTCCTGGAGACGTCGCAGGCGGTGATTGACCGCCGACTTGGACAGCTTCATCCGATGCGCCAGCTCTCCGAGGTTGAGCTCCGGGTTGGCGCTCCGCCAGCGTGCCATCTCCCGCAGCGCCGGAGGCAGGAAATCCAGCTTGCCGACGGTTTCGAGCCGCTCGATGGCGGCGGCCTGGCGGAGCCCGGAACCGATCGTCTTGCCGATGTTGGCGGTCTCGAAGTTGAGCCGGCGGTTCACCTCGCCGCTGACCTCGCGGACCACCCTCACGCTTTCGAATTCCATGACCGCGCGGCTCGCGCCCATCCACGACAACAGGCGCACGATGCCGTCGCCCTCCTTCACGTAGACGACGTGCTGGCCGCCGCGCTCCATCACGCCGACCTTCGCGCCGGCGGATTCGGCAACGCCACCGATCGCGGTCGCCCACGACTCGCTGGGAGCGACGAACTCGAGGTGGTAGCGGGACGACGGCACGTTGACGGACCCGCAGCCGAGGAACAGGCCGCGAAGCATGGCTTTCCGGTCACAGGTTGCGTCCGGGATGACGCGCACAGCGGCCTGCGTGAAGGCAGTCTCCAGGCCGGCGGGAAGCGCAAGCTCGATGAAGAAGGCCATGCGCTTCTTGGTCTTGACCGCCTGGTACTTCGCCTCCATTTGCCCGACCGAACGGCCGAGCCTGACCACCTTGCGAGCGACGGCATTTCGGAGCAGCGAGAAATACGCGGTCTGGCCGTCGGGCGACCTCTTGATCAGGCGCGCGCGCGATCCGAAGTAAATGCCCAGCAGCTCACTCAGCTGGCAGCAGGGCCTGGCCGGCAACAGGCCGGCCATCTCGTTTTTGACGTCGGCCGAGAACGAAATTCCAACTACCTCCCCAGGGTTGGTGCCCGAAACCGGGCGCTCTTCGTTCCCTCGTCCCCCAGGTGCAGTCTACTGAGCCGGTGATGGCGCGCGCTGCTGTCGTCAGTCCCCCGCCCAGCACATTGCTCGGCCTGTATCAGACGATGGTGATGGCGCGCGCGATCGAGCGCCGCCTGTGGGTGCTGGAGCGCCTGGACCACGCACCTCCCCACACCACTGGGGTCCCCGCGCCGCAGGCGCGCGAGTCGCTGGGTCGCGGAGCGACCCTCGCGGGGGTGGGGGGTCACAATCTGGGAGGGACGGGATTGGAAGCGGTGCAGGCGGCGGCAGCGGCGGTGCTGCGACCGGGCCATGACTGGGTGGTGCCGTGTCCCCTCGACCTCGCGCTCTGCCTGGCGTTGGGCATCTCTCCGCTCGACGTCATGCTCGCGATCTTCGGCCGCGCCGGCGACCCGGCTTCAAGCGGCAGGCAGGCGCCGGGCGCGTTCAGCTCGAGGGCGCTGCGCGTCGTGATGACGTCGGCGACCGCCGGACGCCACATCGCCCAGGCCGCAGGCATCGCATACGCCAGCCAGGTGTCGGGCCGGGACGAGGTCACGCTGGTTTGCACGGACGAGCGCGGAACGTATGCGGGCGACTGGCATGAGGGCATCAACTTCGCCGGCGCGCACGGGCTGCCGCTGATCTGCCTGGTCGAAGAGATCGCCGGCGGCTCGCGGCCTGTCGCGCAGCGCCTCCAGGCGTCCCCGGCCGCACGGGCCGACGGCTATGGGCTCGCGGCGGAAACGATCGACGGTGGGGATTTTGGCGCCGCCCTGGCAGCATTCTCACGGGCGGCTGAGCGCGCGCGATCCAATGGCGGGCCGACGCTCATCCATGCGGTCGTCGTCGAGCTCACCTCGAAAGCACCGAGCGGAGGCATGCGTCCACCAGAGGAGCTCGAGGCGCAGGCCTGGCAGGACCCGATCGACCGGATGCGGCGGCGCCTGCTCGCCGCCGGAGTGCTCGACGATGCGGCGGACGACCAGGTCCAGCGCGAGTGCGCGCTACTCGTCGAGGCGGCCGTTGACGAGGCCGGGCAAGCGCCCTCGCCAGAAGGAGCCCGGGCGCTGGACAATGTCTTCTCGGAAGAGGTACATGGCTGAGATGAGGATGATCGAGGCTGTGCGCGCGGCCATCACCGAGGAGATGGCACGCGACGATCGCGTGCTCGTGATGGGCGAGGACGTGGGGCGCAAAGGCGGGGTGTTCGGGGCCACCGACGGGCTTTATGCGAGGTTTGGAGAGGCTCGAGTCCTTGACACGCCTCTCGCCGAATCGGGCATCGTCGGCATCGCCATCGGCGCCGCGCTCAACGGGCTCATACCAATAGCGGAGATCCAGTTCGCCGACTTCATCCACCCCGCCTTCGACCAGATCGTCAGCGAGGCCGCGCGCACGAGGTACAGGTCCAACGGGGACTGGTCGGTCCCGATGGTAATCCGCGCTCCGTTCGGCGGCGGGGTCCATGGAGGGCTGTATCACTCGCAGTCGATAGAGGCCTTCTATGCCCACGTGCCGGGCCTGAAGGTGGTCGTGCCGAGCATGCCCGCTGACGCTCACGGCCTGCTCAAGTCCGCGATTCGCGACCCGGACCCCGTGCTTTTCCTGGAGCACAAGAAGATCTATCGCCTGGTCGCCGAGGAGGTTCCGGACGGCGACCACCTCGTGCCGATCGGTCCGGCTGTTGTGCGGAGGGAGGGCACGAACATCAGCTGCTTCGCATGGGGCCTCATGACGCACTACTGCCTGCAGGCGGCCGAGCAGCTCGCGGCAGACGGCGTGAGCGTCGAGGTCGTGGACCTGCGCTGCCTGGCGCCCCTCGACCGCGAAGCGATCCTCGAGTCGGTGCGCAAGACGGGCAAGGCGATGATCGTGCACGAAGACAACATCACCGGAGGATTCGGCGCCGAGATTGCGGCCATCATCTCGGAGCATGCTTTTGACAGCCTGGACGGGCCCGTGGTCCGCGTGGCCGGGCCCGACATCCCAGCCATGCCGTTCAACACCCCGCAGGAGGATTTCTTCATGCCCAATCCCGCCAAGATCGCCGAGGCGATGAGAAAGCTTGCCGCGTACTAAGAAGGCTTCGAAGAGCGGGGGCTCCCCCACCCCTCCCTCCCCGCAGGCGGGGAGGGTGACAGTCTCTCGTTCTTACCCACAGATAGCTAATGAGGAGTACGCCGCGCGCCGCGAGGCTGTTTGCGCCGGCATGGAAGTAGCGGGGCTGGACGCGATGGTCGTCTTCTACCCCGCGCGCATCGCTTACATGACCGGCTTCCACCACGTCCCCACCGAGCGGCCGATCGTGCTCATCCTCGGCCCGAACCAGTACGCCTCCCTGGTCGTACCGGCGGTCGAGAAGGAGCACGCGGAATCGGTTCCGGGCATCGACAACGTGGGCGTGTATTTCGAGTATCCCGGCGCGGAGCACCCCATGGAGCTCGTTGCGGTCAAGCTCGCGGAGATCAACGCCAAGGCTCGCCGCACAGGCGCCGACCACGACGGCTACGTGCCCTATTGGGGCTATCGCGGGCCGCGACTCAGCGACCTGAGCGGGGAGCGCCCGGTCGACGCCGAGATGCTGGTGGAGTCGCTGCGGCGCGTCAAATCGCCCACCGAGCTCGCCTGCATCCAACTCAGCTGCGACTGGGCCTCACGCGCGCACCGCCGCATGCAGAACGCCATCACGACTGGAAAAACCGAGATGCAGTGTTACGCGCCGGCAGCCACAGAGACCCTGTTCGAGATGGTGGCAGAGATGCCAGGCTGGCGCCCACGTGGATTCAACGGCACCGGCCTCGAGGCAATGTTCGTCGGTGGGCGATCGACCGCCATGCCGCATGGGTTCGTGATGGGCCACGGAATCGCGGCGGGTGACGTGCTGGTCAGCGGCGCGGGCGCGGACATCGACGGCTACCACAGTGAGCTCGAGCGGACGATGATCGTCGGCACTCCGACACCGGAGCAGGAGCGGGCGTTCGACGCCATGCTCGCGCTGCAGTCGCGAGCCATCGAGGTGATGGCGCCCGGGGTGCCGGCCGGCGAGGTCGAGCTTGCATGTGTTCAGCTGGCACGCGAGCTGGGCGTCGAGGGTTCGATCCGCCACCATGTCGGCCACTCGATCGGGCTCGAGGGCCACGAGGCTCCGTTTCTCGATCGCGGTGACGACGCGGTGCTCGAGCCGGGCATGGTGTTCACAGTCGAGCCCGGCGTGTACATCAAGGAGCTGGGTGGCTTCCGCCACTCCGACACGGTCGTCATCACCGAAGACGGCTGCCGGTCGATGACCGACTACCCCCGCGAGCTCAAGGACCTGATCATCCCGGCCTAACTCACCTCTCCACGCAGCGGGGAGGTCGGCGGCGCCGAACGCGACGCCGGGTGGGGGTGATGGGGCCGTCTATCCAGCCTTGGCGACCTCCGCCGGCCGGTAGGTCTTGGCCGTGAACATGTGCAGCACTGTGGTGCCGTCGGACTGGTGGCGGCGGATCCGATCGAACGGCATCGGCGGGAGCACATCGTGGTCGTCCGTCGCCACCACGGTCTCCTTGGGCGAGATCGTCCGCCACACTTCGCCCACCACCTCGCGCGGTAGGTTTCCGGGCACGTAGACGTATCGCCGGTTCGGCACGGACCTCCGCGCGATCATCTCGGCGCGGGCGAAGGCGTCGTGGGCGGAGTAGTCCTTGAGGTAGGGGTCCGCCACCTCCATGAGCTCGGTGTCGTCGTACATCGGCGCCTTGCCGCGATAGAGGAATACCGCGCCGCGGCCGGAGGCGGCTCGGGCGGCTTCGTTGAGCACCGCTTCGGCGGCCAGCTGCTCGTGAGGCAGGATGACGAGGATCTCGCCGGCCGACTGCTGGCCACCAAGGGCGCTGGCGATCGATTCCCTGGCACGCTGGGGCCGGAACGGCACCGGGAACACCGCCGGCCGCTGGCGGCGGTAGTACCGATAAGTAGTGAGCCCGGCGATCAGACCGATCACGGTCAGGCCGCCGCCGAATTCCGTGGCGAGCGGCTTGGCGACCAGGTTGACCAGCCACGCCACCAGAACGAGCGCCGTGGTGAGAACGCCAACCGCGAAGAGCACTGCCTGACCTCGCGTCCAGTGCTCACGCTCGTGCCAGCGCACCACGTCGAGGCTCAAGCAGGTCAGCACGAATGTGCCCAGCAGCCCAAACGCGTACAGGTCACCGAGCAGGTTCACGCTTCCATTGACTGCGATGACGATGACGACCGGGAGCGAGACCGCGGCGAGGATCGCCCACTGCGGCGTCCTCCGCCACCGATTACGGTGTTCGAGGAGGCGGGGCAAGAAGCCCATCCGCGCAAGCGCGATGAAGACGTGGTACGCGCCGATGATCGCTGTGTTGCTGGCGAAAACGAGCAGAAGGGACCCCGTCACCGCCACGTAATCGGCGAGGAATGTGCCCGCTACATGCGCGGCCAGCAGCGACATGAACTGGTTCGTGTCCGGATTGCCGCTCAGCAGCGTGGTCGACCAAAGGGTCAGCAGCGGGCTGGTGATGGCCATGGTGAGAACGACGCCGGCCATCGCCCTGTACGCGACCTGCCGCCTTGGCTCGCGCATGGCAGGCGCCAGCTGCGCGATGCTCTCGAGCCCCGAGAACGCGAGAAATGCAGCCGCGTACCCGGTGATGAGAAGCGCCGGCGTCAGCGCAGGCCCGTTACGAATCGCGCCGAAGCTGTGGACAATGCCGGCCGGTCCAAGGTAGACCGCGGTCGCCGCCACGATCGCCAGCTGGCCTGCGGCGGCCAGCATTGCGAAAAGCGCTGTCGTCCGTGCGCTCTCTCTGATGCCCATTGCATTCAGAAAGCCCAGCGCGAGGAGCGCCCCGACGGTCAGCGGGATCACGAAGGGCGTCAGGCTCGGAACGATGACGGACAGGTAGAACGCACCCGACAGCGCGCTCAGCGCGGCGGTGAGGTAGTAGTCGACGAGGATGAACAGGCCGCCGAGCAGACCCGCGAAAGGATGCAGGGCCTGCGACGAGACGTTGACCACGCCGCCGCCTTCGGGATAGCGCCACGTGACCTCCGCGTACTTGATACACAGGAGCACGAAGACGCACAGCGTCATCAGCACGAAGATGGCCGCGCGGGGTCCGAAGGGGCCGTAGAGGATCCCGGGTACGTAGTAGATGGACGTGCCGATGTCGGCGAACACCACCGCCCAGCAGAGAAAGGCTCCGAGGTTGCCGCCGCGGACCTTGATCCGGCGGCGGGCTGTGGATTCGGTCACGCTCGATCGCCCGCCCTTATACGCAGCGCTGAGAGGTGCCGTCTCAGGCTTTCGAGGTCGGTCTGAATTCGTGCAAGTGCTCGCTGGGTTGCCCGATCGTCGACGTCCATGTACGCCACCGCCGTCACGTAGATCTCCGCGCGGTCGAGCTGGCGGATGGCCGCGCGCAGGACCCGGCGCTCTGCATCGGCTGTTCGCTGAGCCGGCAGTTGGAGGATCGCGCTGCGCATCCCCTCAAGCTAGGCGGCCCGGTGTGAGTAGGCCGTTTGGGCGCAGTCATGAGGCGTATGGATTTCGTATGGCTTCGCACCTGATCCATTACTCTCGGCTCCGATGAGCCCGGAATCGGTTGCTCGCCGGGGCCGGCGCCCTGGCGACCTGCGGGTTGTCGTCCGCCGCCCGACCAAGCTGCCGCGCACGCTCGGTGCGCCAGCCCTGTTCGCAGCGTCCTACGGCAATGTCGGGTCGAGCATCTACTACGCCCTCGGAGTTACCGCGGCGTTTGCCCTCGGGCTGACGCCGCTGGCGTTGCTGCTCGCCGGGTGCATCTTCGTGACCACGGCGCTCAACTACGCCGAGGGCACCGCGGCCATTCCCCACGCGGGTGGGAGCTCGAGCTTTGCCCGTCGAGCTTTCAACGATCCGATCGGATTCCTTGTCGGTTGGGTCCAGCTTCTCAACTACATGGCGACAGTCTCGATCTCGTCCTACTTCGCCATCAGCTATCTGGGCGTGTTCGGCAAGTACGTGCCTCTTTTCCAACTGTTCAAAACCAACGATGCGTGGCACGTGGGCGCGACGGTCGCGCTCATCGGATTTCTCATCGTCATCAACATCATCGGCATCCAGGAATCGAGCGCACTCAACCTCGCGCTCGCAATCACCGACCTCATAACGCAGCTCGCCCTCGTGATTCTTGGTGTGTTCCTCCTTCTCAACTTCCGCACGGTGATCGCGAACCTCCACTGGGGCGTGGCCCCGACATGGGGCAACTTCCTGGCCAGCATCTCGATCGCCATGGTCACTTACACGGGCATCGAGACCATCTCCAACCTGTCCGAAGAGGCCAAGAACCCCGGGCGCTCGGTGCCTCGCGCGACCTACGCGGTGATCATCGCAGTGCTCTTCGTGGCCGCCTTCCTGCCCACCATCGGTCTCAGCGTTTTTCCCGTCCACCCTGACGGTCACGGCGGCTACATCACCGACCTCGCCACGACATGGAAGGGCGACCCTGTGGCCGGCATCGTCACCGGGTTCGTGCAGCCGCTGGCCTTCTGGGCAGGGATCTGGGTCGGCATCCTGGCCTTCACGATCCTGCTGATCGCGACCAATGCCGGGCTCATCGGAATATCTCGATTGAGCTATTCGCTCGCCGGCGCCGAGATGCTCCCGCGCCGTTTCGCGACGCTGCACCCCAAGTTCAAGACCCCGTACGTCTCGATCATCATCTTCGGGATCCTCGCCGCGATGCTCGTGCTGCCGGGCATCGTCGTTGGCACCAAGGAGATCGACCTGATGAGTGCCGTCTACTCGCTGGCAGCGACGTTCGCATTCTGCTCGGCGCACCTTTCCGTGATGCGCTTGCGATTCGTCGAGCCGGACCTGTATAGGCCGTACCGCATGCCGCTCAACATCAAGTTCGGCCGTGACAGCATCCCGGTGCTCTCGCTTCTCGGCGCCCTGGCGATAGGGATCGTTTTCACGCAGCTGATGTTCCAGAACATCTCCAACTCGACATGGATCTATCTGGGCTGGTTGGTGCTGGGCGTCCTGAGCTTCGTCGTGTACCGCACATATAAGAAGGAGCCCCTGTGGGAGCCGCTCGAGGTGCCGCCTCCCCCGGACCGCGAGGTCGAGCACCTGCCTCCCGAGCCGATGCCGCAGACCGCGCGCTTCAAGCACGGCAGGCGAGTCCCCGCCCATGCAGCCGCGGTGCCTGCCCGCCACTTACCTCATCGCCGGACGTGGCGAGTGGGCTGGGAGCTCTATTGGAGGCGCCACGGCAACGTGCGCGGGGGGTTGATCGTCCTCGTGTTCGCCGCGGTCAGCGGCTTCGCCGTGGGCGTCGACCTTTCCTCATATGACCCGTTCGGGCCTGGCCTCGGCTGGTCGCCGGGCATCGTCCTCGTCGCCCTGCTCGCGGCCTACCTGCTGAACCGGAGCCACTCAGAGCAGTAGGAGAGGGTTACCCCGCCTCGCTCGGCATGTCCGACATCACCAGACCTCCCTCAGGCCTGCAGGCGGTAGCCGACCCCCGGTTCGTTGACGATGTATCTCGGGTTGGTGGGATCGTCGCCGAGCTTCTTGCGAATCTGAGCGACGACGTACCGGGTGTTGTACCTGTCGCCGACGGCATACTCGCCCCAGACGTGCCTGAGCAGCGTCGTGTGGGTGACAGGCTTGCCGGCGTGCAGCGCCAGGTAGCGCAGCAGCTCGTACTCGGTTGGTGTCAGCTTCACCACGCGACCACCGGCCGTTATGGACCTTCGAGCGAGGTCGATCTCGAGGTCGCCCGTGCGGATCACCGGCTCTCCCGCGGATACGTCCGCCTGGCGGCGCAGCACCGCCTTGATCCGCGCCACCAGCTCGTCGGTGCCAAACGGCTTGACGACGTAGTCGTCCGCGCCGGCATCCAGTGCACGCACCTTGTCCTTTTCACCGGGCATGACGCTGACCACGATCACGCCGGCACGCGTCGTCGGTCGCAGCGCGCGGAGCGTGGCGAATCCATCCATGCCAGGCAGGCCCAGGTCGAGGAGGATGACGTCGGGCCTCCATGCAGCGGTTTCGCGCACGGCCTCCTCGCCTGTGCCCACGGCGTGAACCTCGAAATCGTGATAGCGAAGGCCCGCGCGGAGCGCGCGCTGCATCTCCACCTCGTCGTCCACGACCAGGACTCTTCCGCTCATCGGGCGGCCGGGACGCGCGCGAGAGGCAGCGTGAAGGTGAAGCGGGGCCCGCGCCTTCGGTTCTCGGCGCGAATGGTCCCACCATGCGCCTCCACGACTCGCTTGCAGATCGCGAGGCCGAGACCGCTTCCGCGCGCGCGACGAGTCCAGAACGTGTCGAAGACCCGCTCGAGGTCGGTCGGCGCAATCGCGGGGCCGTCGTTCTCGACCCATGCCGTGAGCTTGTCGTCGCCGGCGCTTGCACCGATTTCGACACGCCCGCCCGGCGGCGCCCACTCACGCGCGTTCTCGAGCAGGTTGATGAGCACGCGGCCAACCTGAAGCTCGTCCACCTCCACCGGCGGTAGATCGTCAGCGACGTCGAGGGTGACCTCGCGTCCTTTGAGCTCCGCGCGCAGCTGGTGGAGCGAGCTCCCAACCAGGTCCACGAAACGGTGCGGCTCGCGCTCGAGCTCGACCCCCGCCTCGAGCCGTGAAAGGTCGAGCATGTCGCCGACCAGCCGGTCGAGGCGGTTGGCCTGGCCGTCGAGGTCCCGAAGGAGATCTCGCTGCTCCTGCTGCAGACCGGCCTGAGGCGCGGTGAGCGCCGTGAGCCCCGCGCGCAGCGAGGCGATCGGGCTCTTGAGCTCATGCGACAGCGACGAGAGGATGGCGGCTTTGAGCCGATCCGAGGCTTCGAAGCCGCGTGCTCGCTCTGCTTCGAGCACAGCGCGGCGGCGGTCGAGCAAAAGGCCCGCCAGCCCGACCAGCGCCCCGAGCATCCGGAGCCCGGCCTCGTCCGGACGGCCAGGTTCGACCTTGATCAAAGCCACACCGCTGGCGAGCGGAAGGTACGCAGGCTCGGTGGCCTCGGGGCGCGTACGCATGATTCGGACCGTGCCGTTGGAAACAGCCGCACCGACCGAGCGCCCGTTGTCGTACGACCAGGCAGCCTGGCGAAGCTCGTCCGGCGTCACCTCGTCGCCGGCAAGCGCGACTCCATGGCCGGAGTCCATGGCCACGAGTGAAAAGCGGCTCACACCCTCGAGTCGAGTGGCGCGCTCGGCCAGGAGCGCAAGCGCCGCGCTGACCTCAGGCGAGCGCAGCGCCGCAGTGGCCAGCTCGTACATGGCGCGCTCGTCCGCCGCAAGGGCCTCGGCGGCGCTCTGCGTGCGGCGCACCGAGCTCGCCAGCTGGCCGGTGACGAGCGCGACCGCCAGCAGCACGACTAGCTCCAAGAGCTCGCTTGGGCCTCGGACGGAGAACGTTCCCACCGGCGGGATGAAGAAGTAGTCATAAAGAAGGAAGGCGGCGACGCTGCCGACCACGGCGGACCCTCTTCCCCACGTCGTCCCGAGCCACAGCACCAGGAGGAGGTAGAGGGCGCTGAGACCAGGGACCTGGAAGCGCGTCGAGACCAGGCCGATCGCGACCGTGACACCCGCCGCGCCGGCCACCGCGACCGCGTATGGCGCGAAGCGCTTTGCCATGGGTGGAGCATACGTGCAGGGTGTTTCTACGCCGCCCCGGCCAGGGTGAGCTCCTGCGGCCGCCCGGCATAGCCCGGATGGGACGGCCGGGCTACGCGATACCAGGCCAGCGTCTCCGCCAGCGCATCCTCGAGAGCGGAGGGCTCAAACCCCAGCTCGCGACGGGAGCGATCGAGCACGTACCCGGCCGGCCGCCGCGGGTCAGGCCCGTACGGGCTGGCGTCCGCCGGGAGATCCGCGAAGGGGATCGGGTGGATGTTGGCCGGCACGCCGAGCGCGCGGGCGATGCCCTCGAGCAGGTCGAGCAGGCTCACACCTTCGAAAGAGACGTTGTAGGCGCGTCCCTTCGTGTCCTTGCGGAGATCGCTCGCGAGGGCGCACGCGTACCCGACGTCTTTGACCCACGCCAGGCCCGCCTGCCGCCGGTATGACTCCGCCGGCACGAGGACTGGTCCGCCATCGGCGATGCGCTGGATGTAAGCGGCGATACGGAGACTGCGATCGGCGGCTCCGAAGATCGCCGGCGGGCGGATCACCGTCCAGGGCAGGTTGCTCGTGCGCGCGAGGATCGTCTCGCACCAGCGCTTGCCCCCAAAGTAGTCGAGCGACTGCGGCGGGTCACCCTCCAGCGGGACGAAGTCTTCCTCGCGGGCGGGCTTGCCGTGAAGGTCCGGATAGACGCCGGTCGAGATGAAGATGTAGCGCTCGCCTTTGAAATTTCGCGCCACCGCGGACATCTCGTCGGGTAGATAGCAAGCGAGGTCGAGAAGGACGTCGGGCTGCACTGTGTCCAGCGCCTTGCGCAGCTGGTCCTCCTCGGTGCGATCGAAGACGACGTAGCTCGTGAAGGTGCCGTACGGCCGCTCCGTGCGACCCGCGGCAATCGTTTCGATTCCACGTCGCATGAGCTCCTTGCACGCGGCGGTGCCGACGAACCCGGCCCCTCCGATGACGAGCGCTCTTGTCACCTTATACGTCGATGTCGCGCGCGGTGAACTCTACGTCCACGCCCTCGAGGCTCTTGAGCCGATCCGACATCTCGCTCGCCATTACCACCGAGCGATGCCGGCCGCCGGTGCAGCCGAAAGCAACGATCAGCTGTGAGCGGCCGCGCTTGCGGTAATGGGGCAGCGCATTCTTCAGCGTGCGCTCGAGGTTGTCGAGCAGGTCTCGTGCCGCGGGCTGGCCGAGGACATAATCGCGCACGCGCGGATCACGCCCGTCGAGCGGGCGCAGCTCCTCGACCCAGTAAGGGTTGTCGAGCAGCCGGACGTCGACCACCCATGCGGCGCCGTCAGGGATGCCGCGCTTGTAGCCGAAGGCCTGGCACGTGATGAGCATCCGCTCGCGAGACTTGAGCTGCAGCGCGAGCTCGCGGAGCTGCGCGATGTCGACGCGGTGGTGAGCCCGCTCATGGCTCCCGCCACTCCTGCCGTCGTCTGATCCCACGTGAACCAGGACGTAGCGGATGCCCTGCGCGTCCGCGTCCTTGAGCAGCACCGCACCGTCGCCACGAAGCGCCAGCACCCCATCTGCGTCTTCCCATGGCGACAGCCAGCGCGCGAGCTGGAACCCGCTGTCGACAAAGACGCCCACCGCCTCCTCGAGCTCGGGCTCGGTGGTGCCCCCGACAATGACCAGAGTCACGGACGGGGTTCCGGCCGGGACTCTCGTGTCAAAGGGTTTCTTTGAGGCGTTTCGCAAGGCGCTCGGGGACGCCCAGCGCGACGATGTCCTCGACCGCCGCTTCGCGGATGGCCTGCACCGAGCCGAAGTGTCGCAGCAGCGCACGCTTCCGCGCAGGCCCGATGCCTTCCACCGAATCTAGAGGCGAGGTCAGCGCCTTGCGCGAGCGCACCTTGCGGTGGTGCGTGATCGCGAAGCGGTGCGCTTCGTCTCGGATTCGCTGGACGAGAAACATTCCCGGAGAGTTCCTCTCCTGGACGATCGGCTCCGAGCGGTTCGGCGCGAATATCTCCTCGCGCTCCTTGGCCAGCGCGAACGTCGGAATGTCGGCGTAGCCGGCCGACTCCAGCACTTCGAGCGCGGCGCTCAGCTGTCCCTTGCCGCCGTCGATCAAGATCAGGTCTGGCCGGCTCGTGAACGAGCGGTCGCCGACGACCTCAGCGTCCTCGCGCCGCTGTGCCGACTCCAGGCGCTCGAGCCGGCGCCTGAGGACCTCCTGCAGCATCGCGAAGTCATTGGGACCGGACGTGAACTTGATCCGGAAATGGCGGTAGTGGTCGCTTCTCGGGCGGCCGTCCTCGAAAACGACCATGGCGCCGACAGCCGAGTCGCCCTGGATGTTGGAGATGTCGTAGCACTCGATTCGCTTCGGAGGGCTCTCGAGATCCAGCGCCTCGGCGAGAGCGGCCAGCATCGGCTCTGTGCGACTGCGGTCGTAGTCGGACTGGATGCGCAGCTGTTCGAGCTCCTGCGCCGCGGTCTCGGCCAACTGTGTCACGAGCGCGCGCTTGCGGCCGCGCTGGGGCACCTCGATCGTGACCGGCCCACCTCGTCTCTCGGACAGCCAGCCGGATAGCAGCTCCGGCTCCTCCACCGGCCCGGGCAGGATGATCGAGCGAGGGATGTGGGTGGCGCTGGCGTAGTACTGGAGCATGAAGCCGCGGAGCAGCTCGCTTTCGATCGCATCGCTCGCTCCGTCCAGTGCGTGCCCGTCGTGCCCGACCATCTTGCCCTGCCGGACGTAGGCGACCTCGACGAACACTTCGCCAGCGCTGCGCGCATAAGCGATGAGGTCCTGATCGTCACGCCCGCGTGTCAGCACCTTCTGGCGGTCGGCGATCCGCTCGATGGACTGGAGCTGGTCGCGGTATCGCGCGGCGTTCTCGAAGTCCAGCCGGCCGGCGGACGAATCCATTCGGTCCTTCAGCTCGTGGACGAGGACGTCGGATCGTCCCTCCATAAAGAGTGCCACCTCGTGGATGCGGGCTTTGTAGTCCTCGCTGCTGATGCGCCTCTCACACGGCCCTGGACAGCGCTTGATGTGAAAGTCGAGACAGACCTTGCCTTGCTTGAAGATCTCGTCTGAGCAGGTGCGGAACGGCAGCAGCTGTCGGATCGACTTCACGGTGCCCCGGAGCGATTGCGCCGACGTGTAGGGCCCGAAGTAAAGCGCCCCATCCTTCTGTACCCGCCGCGAATAGTGGACGCGCGGGAACTCCTCGGTGACCGGCAGCTTCAGATAGAGGTAGTTCTTGTCGTCCTTGAGGCGGATGTTGAACCGCGGCCGGTAGTTCTTGATGAGGTTGCACTCGAGGACCAGGGCCTCGACTTCGTTCGCCGTCGTGACGAACTCGAAGTCGTAGATCTTGCGGACGAGGTCGGCGACGCGGGCGGTCTCCCCGTATCCGGTTGTGAAGTACTGACGAAGCCGGTCACGCAGCCGCAGCGCCTTGCCGACGTAGATGACCTGCGCGCGGTTGTCGCGGAACAGGTAGACACCCGGTCCTTCCGGGACCGCCTTCAGCCTCCGCTTGACCGTGTCTTCCTGGGTGATCGCCACTCAATCAAGGTTAGACTGGGCGAGATTTGTCGACCGAGATTCCGCCCCCGCCGGCGCCGACTCCCTCCGCCGGCCCGACACAGATCACAGGCCAGCAGACGGCTCCTTCGACCTCGGTGCCGATGGGAACGCCGGGCATGCCCGCTCCAGGTTCGATCGCACGACCCGGTCAGAACAACACCCTCGCCCTGGTGAGCTTCATCACCGCCCTCGCCGCCCCGTTCGGCCACCTCGTCGGGGTCGGCGGCATCACGCTGATCATCGTCTCGATCGTCACGGGCCATATGGCCCGCGCCCAGATCCGCAGGACCGGTGAAGCCGGAGGCGGTTTCGCGCTGGCGGGCCTGATCATCTCCTACGTCCACCTGGCGATCAGCGTCCTCGTTTTCATCTTCTTTTTCGGCCTGATCTTCGCGGTGATCGCGGGGTTCTTCGGCCCCCACTAACCAGGCCGGCCCATCGCCCAGCAGTTCAACCCACCCCCTCCTCCGCCTCAGTACCCTCCTCCCGGGCTCCCGCCGTACGGCTATGGCTACCCAGAGCAGCGGCCCACCGAAGGCATGGCGATCACCTCACTCGTGCTCGGCATCGCCGCCTTCCCGGGCATCTGCTGCTACGGAATCCCGGGCCTGGCGCTCGGCATCACGGCGGTCGTTCTCGGCCGGGTCGCGCTGGGACGCATCAAAAGCAGTTATGGGGCGATGGGCGGATACGGTCTCGCGCAGGCGGGCTGGATCTGCGGCCTGGTCGCTTCGATTCTCGGGGGCCTTTACGCGCTCTTGACGGTGGGGTCGCTCGTGATTGCGCTCGTCAGCGGTTTCCAGTCGGGGCGCTAGTCAAAAGTGAATCCCCCGCATGAGATATGCCATGGCGGCGGCCTCCACCGAGATCTCATCCTCGTCTGACTGCTCCCGCTGACCATCCTTGCCGGCCGTCTCCGGAAACACGTGGTAAGCGCCGGTCATCACGAACTGCAGCAGGCCCGGCGCAACTGTGTTGACCGTCTCGCCAACTTTGCCGAGCCGGGTGGAAACCTCCGGCTGGCGCGTGAGGATGGCCGACGCCACCATCTCGGCTGCCTCTTCAGGAGAGCTCGTGGGAAAGTTCTTGTACATCCCGGTCGGGGCGATCATCGGCGTTCGCACAAGGGGCATGTGGATGTTGGTGATGGCAACGCCATCGTCAGCCACCTCGGGACCGATGCATCGGCTGAGCGCCGCCAGCGCCGACTTCGACGCGACGTAGGCGCCGAACCGCGGCGGGAACGCCTGCGTGCCGATGCTCGAGATGTTGATGATGTGACCGCGGCGGCGCAGTCGCATTCCGGGGAGTACGGCCAGCATCAGCTTCACGGCGCCGAAGTAGTTCAGCTGCATCGTGCGCTGAAAGTCGTGGAAGCGGTCGTATGAGGCCTCGATCGAACGCCGGATCGATCGGCCGGCGTTGTTGATGAGAATGTCCACGCGGCCGTGGTCGGCGAGCACGTGCTTGATCATCGCGTCGCATTGCTCGAGGTCTGAGAGGTCGGTCGGATAAACGGAGGCATGACCTCCCGCCTTCTCGATCTCCATCTGCAGCACTTCGAGTTTTTCCTTCGTCCGCGACACGAGCACGACCTTCGCGCCATGCCGGCCGACCAGCTGGGCGGTCGCCCGGCCGATTCCGCTCGAGGCGCCCGTAACCACGACGACGCGGTCGTGGAGGACGGTGCGCAGGTTGCGCTCGGTCAGCGCCTCTGGGTCGAGGTGCCGCTCCCAGTAGTCCCAGATCTTCCAGGCATATGTGTGGAGCGGTGGGCACTCGACCCCGGTGCCCGCCAGCGCCGCCTGCGCTTTCTCGCACGTGAACCGCGCGCGGTTGGTCACGTAGTGAAGCGCGGGTTCGGGGATGCGGACGCCCTCGAGCAGCCGGCGCTTCAACGTCTGCGCCACGCGCCAGTGCTGCAGCATGCCGGTCATCTCGCGCGGCAGCATCGATGCGGCGCGGCTGTCCACCCGCAGCGTGAACTGAGGCGCGTGGGCGGCCCGGCAGAACTCGTTGGTCACCTCGCCGAGGCTGCGAGCCGCGGGGTCCGTGAGGTGAAACGTCTGCCCGTCGAGGTCGGGCTTGTGGCCGATCAAGTCCAGCGCGCGCGCCACGAAATCGACCGGGACGATGTTGATCTCGCCTCCCTCGAGCCCGACCAGCGGCACCCAGGGCGGGATGGCGTTGCGGAGCCGCTGTATGAGCTTGAACGCGTAATACGGGCCGTCGATGCGGTCGGCGGCGCCGGTTTCAGACGATCCGATCACCAGCCCCGGCCGGTAGATCCGATAGCGAACACTCGACGCGCGCACCATGCTCTCCGCTTCGTACTTCGTCTTGTAGTACGGATGATCGAGAGCCTGGCCCTCGTCGAACATGTCCTCGGTGAACTTGCCCTTCCATCGCGCGCCCGCGACGGCGATCGAGCTCACGTGATGGAGGCGCGCGCTCAGCTGCTCGGCAAATGCGACCACGTTGCGGGTACCGACCACGTTGGCGCGCTCGTTGGCCTCTTCTGAAGCCTCGAGATCGTAGACGGCCGCGAGGTGGTAGATGTCGGCGTCACGCAGCCTCTCCTGATCGACCGGAGACAGAGCGAGACCCATGACCGTGATGTCGCCGACCAGCGCGTGCATGCTGTTGGCGGCGCCAAGCGACGCGATCAACCTGTCCAGGCGCGGTCGCGAGCTCGCCCGAACGAGCACATAGGTTTCGCCGTCGCGCTTGGCGAGCTCGCGCAGCAGATGGCGGCCGATGAAGCCCGTACCCCCGGTGACCAGCCTCACCATCGGTTGGTAATAGTGCGCCTAGCCCGCGAGGAACGCGGAAATGATCCGGGCGAACGTCATCGGCGTCTCCAGGTGCGGCGCGTGGCCCGCGTCCTGTATCACCTCCAGCCTCGCGCCTGGGATGGAAGCGGCCACCGCGCGAGCTCCCTCGAGGCCGGTGAGCGCATCCTGCGACCCGACGACGACCAGCGTCGAAGCGTCCACCGTGCGCATCACAGGGCTCAGGTCGAGCCGGCGATCGCATTCGATGTAGCGCCGGATCGTCGCGCGCTCGATCGGATGACGGTCCATCTCATCGACAACCGCCTTCACCGTTCCGTTTTCGAACGCTCCGCGTCCGAACGCATTGAGCACCAGGCCCAGGTCGACCGCATGTGCGGGAAGGCTCGAGTCAGCAAGCGCCGACCAAAGGTCGAGGACGGCCGTGAGATATGCGTCGGGCGCGGGTGAGACAGAACAAGCGACGAGGCGCCGCACGCGGTCCGGACGCCTCGCGGCGAGGATCACGGCGACCGACGCGCCGAGCGAATGACCGACCAGGTGCGCGCGCTCGAATCCCGCGGCATCCATCGCCGCCTCGACGTCGCCGGCCAGGTCATCCGCGCTGAACGCCGTGCCGGGATCGGGCGTCTGGTTCGTCCCGCGCGGGTCTAGTAGAAGGCACCGAAAACGTCCGGCCAGCCTGCCCACCACCCGCGACCACGTCCGGCGATCCGCGAAGGTGCCGGGGATGAGGACCGTTTCCGGCCCAGTTCCGATCACCTCGTAAGCGGGGATCACATTGCGATTCTCCCGGTTAACATGCGCTCCATGGCAGACATCCCTCCCCCGCCGCCTGGCTTCCCGCAAGGACCCCCAACTTCGACACCGCCCCCGATGGCCCCTCCTCCGCCGGGTATGTCAAGCGCAATGCCGCCTCCCGTCTACCCGATGCAGGGCCAGGTCCCCCAGGCCGGCTACCCGATGGCGCAGGGCGCCGGATTCATGGCGCAGTTCAGCGGCGACGCGTTGTGGTCGGTCGGATTGGGGCTCGTCTCCATCGTCGTGCCCTTCTTCCTGGGTCGCGTCTTCTACTTCCTGCCCCTGATCGGCATCTACTACGGCATTCGCGCCATCACCCGCGGGAAGGTGATCGGCGGCGCCGTTGGGATTGCGCTGAGCGTGATCGGAGGCATCATCTCGGCCATCGCGCTCTTCGCGGGATAGGTCACCCCGGCGCCAGGCTGACGTCGCGGATCCCGAGGTCCCAGCAGCGCTGCTGCCAGGCGGTCACGTCCACCTCGCCTGAGGCGAGCCGGCTCACCTCGCCGAACGGCTCCAGCGTGGCGTCACCACGCCGCATGACCACCGGCCGGCCCGGCATCGACTCGGCTGACCAGCCGCTGTTTGCTAGCGCCACGGCGAAGGCGGAGCCGGCAAGTCCGATGCCGAGGGAGCGCGCCCGGTCCGGCGACACGCTCCGGCCCGCCGCGCCCGCCTCTGACTGGCCGAGGCGGTCGGCGTATTTCACGAGCTCCGGCAACCAGCCCACCGTGTAAGCGCTTACGAGCGGCGCCTGGCGGCGAACCCGATCTCGTAGGCCGGGGATGAGCGCCTCGTTTCCGGCATCCGCCCAGGTGATCGGCCGGAGCTGGATCCCGGGCTTCAGCACCCCGATCAGGAGCACCGAATCGATGACCTCCAGGCCGTCGACCAGGCTTGCCGCCGCCGCGCCATCCGTCTGGCTGGGGCCGGGCGGCATGGCCGCAAGGGCCGCGATTCGCTCCGCGTCGGGGGGATGGCTGTCATAAGGATTGGGCTTTGCCTTCGCCAGCTCCGCTTCGGCGGCCTCGGCCACCTTCTGCATCATCTCGGGCTCGGCCAGGAAGCGTGAGAAGCCGTCGGTGACCGGGGGCTGGAAGCCGGCTTCAAGAAGCGGGACCACCTCCTGCTGCCAGTAAGCGCCAAAGGCGATGCTTCCGCGCGCCAGGGCGCGGAGGCCGTCCATCATCGGCGCCGCGCCAATGGTTCGCGCGGCGAGCGCGTCAGCCGCCAGCTCTTGCTGGCGTGAGACGGCTTGCGTCACGCGCAGGAACAGGCGGCCATACCAGAGAAACGGCAGCTGCAAGAAGGAGCTGGTTCGCGACAGCCCGCTCAGCGTGCGCTCGATGGTCTCGCGAGTGCGGTAGATCCATGGTCCCAGGCGAGTGTCGCCACCGTAGTAGTGGCCGAACTCGTGCGCCAGCACCGCGCGCATCTGCGAAACGGTCATCACCTGCATGAGCGGCAGTCCAAGAACCATCACCCTCCGCCGCCCGCGCTGCAGCACGCCCGCGTTCATCTCTGGGGTCACATAGACCTCCTCGGGCATGGCCTCGCCCACCGCCTCCGCCACGCCTTCGAGCTCGGCAAACAGGCGAGGCTGGCCGGCGGGGTTCAAACGCGGACCCGGCGCGACGAAGCGGCTCGGCCTGGGGATGATCGAGATCGCGATCGCGCCGGCGCCCACGATGCAGAACGCGAGGACGCGGCCTGGGACGTTGGGGATGAAGACGATCCTCACCAGCACCGCGATCAGCCCGATGGCGAGCACGTAGAAGCCGATGGTCAGCGCCACCGCGAGCATGGCTCGAGCCCGCAAGGACATCGGTCGAGACTAAGCCATGACCACCGCGGTTTCATCCCGAGCAGGGATCGTGATCAGGGGCAGGACCGCCGCGACAAGGCACGCGGCCACCGCCGTCCACAGCGCCCCGTTTACCGACCACGCGACCAGCGGGCCTGCCAGCGCGGACCCGATCGGGTTGCCCAGCGAGTTGAGCGCCATCGATACGGCGAATGCGCGGCCGAACCACGCCGGGTTGGTCCGGCGCTGCCGCAGCGTGAACAAACCGATGTCGAACGGCCCGGAGGAGCAGCCGAGCAACGTGATCGCCACCGCCACCACCAACACGTTGTTGGCGAACGGGAGCATGGCCGTCGCCACCGTGCCGATGAGGATGCCTCCGATGATCAGCTGGCGCTCGCGGCCCTGGCTCGAGAAACGGCCCGCCACCAGCGCAGACGCGAGCCCCGCTCCTCCCATGGCCCCCCAAAGCAGGCCGACCACGGATGGAGTCGAATGCAGCTTGCCCAGCATGAGGACCGGGACAGCGATGGCGAGGATGCCGTTGCCGATGTTGTACGTGCTAAGAGTCAGCGCCAGCCCGCGCAGGCTTGGGTTGCGCACCATGTATTTCAGCCCGAGCCACGCGTTGTGCAGCACCGACCCGGTCACCGGCGTCTTGTTGGGTGGGTCGTAAAGACGCAGCATGGTTGCCGCCGCCACCACGTAAACCGCGGCCGCCGCGGCCAGCGCCCATTCGCCTCCGACCAGGCCGACGAGCGCGCCGGCAAGCGGTGACGCAAGCAGCGTCGCGAGGACGTGCCCGCTGCTGTCCAGCCCGTTGGCATGCTCCCACAGGTGGCGTGGCGCGAGGATCGGAAACAGTGAGCGAGCGCCGGCCCAGCTGAGCGGGTTGGTCAGGGACGCGACCGCGACGATCGCCAGCAGCACCGGCGCGGGAAGCTGGTGCAGCGCCGAGAGGGCGGCGATCGAGCCAAGCGCAACAGCCGCGATCGCGTAATCGAGCGTGACGAGGCGGGCGCGGCCGTACCGGTCGAGCAGAGCCCCCGCCACCGGAGAAACCACGATGCCGGGCAGGGCTGCCATGAAAGCGGTCGCGCCGGCGAGCTGTGGCGAGTGATATCGCTGCAGCACGAAGAGGACGAGGGCGACGTACGTCATCGTGCTTCCCGTCCGCCCGAGCAGCAGCCCGGCGTAGAGGCGCGCGAAGCCGGGCACGCGCATCAGCGCGCCATAGCCGGCCGGACGCGAGTCGCTCAGGTTGTCGGCCCGCTAGACGGCGACGCGGCTGCGCGGCGGCGCCTTGGCCGGTCGCCGAGCCTTGACGGCGCCGTTGGAGCGTCCTTTCTTCTCCAGCAGCCGGCGGAGGTACTGCCCGGTCGCCGACTCGGGCTGCTGCGCGAGACCCTCCGGTGTGCCCTCGGCGATCACGAATCCGCCCTTCTCCCCACCCTCCGGTCCGAGGTCGACCAACCAGTCGGCGGTCTTCAGCACGTCGAGGTTGTGTTCGATGACCACCACGGTGTTGCCATGATCGACCAGCCTGTGCAGCACCTGCAGAAGCCGCTCGACATCCGCGTAGTGAAGACCCGTGGTCGGCTCGTCCAGCAGGTACAGCGTCCGGCCCGTGTCGCGACGAGAAAGCTCGGCCGAAAGCTTCACGCGCTGCGCCTCGCCTCCCGACAGCTGCGTCGCCGGCTGCCCCAGTCGGATGTAGCCGAGGCCGACGTCATGTAGGGTCCGCAGCTTGACCTTGATCCTCGGCACGTTCTCGAAAACCTCGAGCGCCTCGTCGACGGTGAGCTCGAGGACGTCTGAGATCGAGTGCCCGCGGAACTTGACCTCCTGCACCTCGCGCGAATAGCGCGTTCCGTGGCACACCTCGCACGGGACGTACACGTCGGGCAGGAAGTGCATCTCGATCTGGATGATGCCGTCGCCCTGGCACGCCTCGCACCGCCCGCCCTTCACGTTGAAGCTGAAACGTCCGGGTTTGTAGCCGCGCATCTTTGCTTCGGGCAGACTCGCGAACAGCTCGCGCATGTACGTGAACATCCCGGTGTAGGTGGCCGGGTTGGACCGCGGCGTGCGGCCGATCGGGGACTGATCGATGTCGATCGCCTTGTCGAGATACTCGAGCCCTTCGATCACGCGGTGCGGCCCGGGCTTGTCCTTCGCCTTGTAGAAATGCTGCGCAACCTTGCGGCTCAGGATGTCCGTCACCAACGACGATTTGCCCGACCCGCTCACCCCTGATACCGCCACGAATGTGCCCAGCGGTATCGCAACGTCGATGTCTTTCAAATTGTTGGCGCGCGCGCCGCGGATGACGAGTTTCTTGCCATTGCCCTTGCGTCGCTCAGAAGGCATCGGAATCTCGCGATCGCCGCGTAGATACGCGGCGGTGATCGAGTTCGGATCTTTGAGCACCTGCTCGACCGTGCCCGCCGCGATGATCTCGCCGCCATGCTCGCCCGCCGCCGGACCGATGTCGACCATGTAGTCGGCCGAGCGAATGGTCTCCTCGTCGTGCTCGACCACGATGAGCGTGTTGCCGAGGTCGCGGAGCCGGAGCAGCGTGTTGATGAGCCTGCGGTTGTCGCGCTGGTGGAGACCGATCGACGGCTCGTCGAGGATGTAGAGGACGCCCATGAGCTTCGACCCGATCTGAGTCGCGAGCCGGATCCGCTGCGACTCCCCGCCCGACAGCGTGTTCGCGGCACGGTCCACGGTCAGGTACTCCAGCCCGACGTCGATCATGAACTGCAACCGCTCACGGATCTCCTTGAGGATCCCGCGCGCGATCAGCTGCTCCCGTTCGGTGAGGGCCAGCCTGTCGAAGAAGTCGATGGCGGCGCTCACCGAAACCGCGCAAACCTCGGCGATGTTGCGGTCGGCAACCGTCACCCCCAGCGACTCGGGCTTCAGTCGCCGGCCTTTGCACGCCGGGCACGGCTTGTCCGACATGTACCGCTCCAGCTCGGCCTTCAAGAAATCGGACTGCGTCTCTTCATAGCGCCGCTGGAGGTTGGCGACGACTCCCTCGAACGGCGCCTCGTACCAGCGCTCGTGCCCGTACTGGTTGCGGTACCCGAAGCGGATCTTCTTGTCGCCGGTGCCGTTGAGAAGCACGTTCTGGTGCTGCTTGCTCAGCTTCGACCACGGCTTGTCCATGTCGATCTCGAAGTACTTGCTGACCGTTTCCAGCAGCTCCGGATAGAAGAACTGGGAGCGGCTCCACGCCGCAATGGCGCCCTCACGCAGCGAAAGCGAGGGGTCGGGCACGACCAGGTCGCCGTCGACGACCAGCTGCGAGCCGATCCCAGTGCACACCGGGCACGCTCCATGCGGGCTGTTGAACGAGAAGTTGCGCGGCTCGGGCTCTGGCACGCTCGTGCCGTCGTACGGACACATGTAGTCCTGCGACATCTGGATCTCTTCGCCCTGCGCCGGCACGATGATCACCGACCCGCCACCGAGCCTGGCCGCGGTTTCGATGGAATCGACGAGACGCGTCCGCTGCTCAGGTCCGACCACGATGCGGTCGACCACGACCTGGATGTCGTGCTTCTTGTTCTTGTCCAGCGGGATCTTCTCGCCCAGCTCATAGAGGCTCCCATCCACGCGGACGCGAACGAAGCCCGACTTACGCACGTCTTCGATCAGCGACCTGTACTCGCCCTTGCGGCCCTTGACCACCGGCCCCAGCACCATCACGCGCGTGCCTTTCGGCAGCTTTTCGACGTGGTCCGCCATCTGCTCGACGGTCTGCCGGCGCACCTCGCGGCCGCACACCGGACAGTGCGGAAGGCCGACGCGCGCGTAGAGAAGACGCAGATAGTCGTACACCTCGGTCACCGTGCCCACTGTCGAGCGCGGGTTCTTCGAGGTTCCCTTCTGGTCGATCGAGATCGCCGGTGACAAGCCCTCGATGACGTCGACGTCGGGCTTCTCCATCTGCCCGAGGAACTGCCGGGCGTATGCCGACAGCGACTCGACATAGCGCCGCTGGCCCTCCGCGTAGATCGTGTCGAAGGCGAGCGAAGACTTGCCCGACCCCGACAGGCCGGTGAAGACGACCAGCTTGTCCCGCGGGATCGACAGCGTGACATTCTTGAGGTTGTGCTCGCGAGCGCCCCGAATCGTTATCTGGTCAGTCGGCATTCGAACCTTTCGTTATTCCTTTTCTCTGGTGACCGCAAACGTAGCGCTGGCCGTGGCGACGAGCCGCTCGTCCTTGCCCGTGACCGCGCATTCCGCCACGACCGTGCGCCGGCCGGCATGGATGACGTGGCCGGTTGCGCGCAGGGTCTCGCCCACCCTGGCAGCGTTGATGAAGTTGAGCTTCAGGTCGAAGCTCATCGCTCGGACGACGCCAGGCTTCAGCGTACGCACTGAGCGACCCATGGCGGAGTCCGCCAGCGTGCTGATCATGCCGCCGTGCACGAATCCGGAGTGGTTGGCCATGTCCTCGGTGGTGGTCATCTCCACGATCGCCGCGCCCTCGCCCGTCTCGACCAGCTGCAGACCCAGCCATCCCCACACCCTTGAAGGTGCCAGCTCCCCACCCCCGCTTTTACCCCGCGAAGTCTTCGACTTCGCGCGGGCCCCTGGACTTCGCGGGACCTCCCCACGGGGTGGGGAGGAGACTTTCTCACTCACGGCCCTGCCCTTCGGGAACCGGCATGCAGGTCGAAGACGCCCGAGCGACCAGCCGGCCGCGTTCATCCAGGACGTCCGCCTCGCTGAAGAGCAGTGTCTGCTTCATCTCGACGACGCGGCCGACCGCCCGCAGGCGCCCGTCGACCACCGGGCGCAGGAAGTTGATCTTCAGCTCGATGGTGGTGTTCCACACGCCGTCCTCCTGGAGGGTGGCCAGCGACATTCCCATCGCGGCGTCCGCGATCTGAGTGATGACTCCGCCCTGCACGACGCCGCCACCGTGGCGGTGCTGCGGGCCTGCCTCGAGCTCGAGCACGACACGGCCCGGCTCGGCCTCGGTGATGCGCGCTCCGAGGGTCTCCATCCATCCCGCCGGCTCGGCCGCCAGGATTGCCTGGGCCCTGTGCGCGTTCTTCACGGCCCCCGTCGCGACTTCCTCCAGTTCCGGACCGTCGTCCGCTGTTTCGGTGCAGCCGCAATCGCCAGAGCGACGTCGGCGTCGTCCTCCTTGCCCGACTCCTCGCCCGCGAGCCGCTTCCGTAAGGCGATGATGCGGTCGCGCACACGCGCGGCATCCTCGAACTGCAACTCCTTCGAAAGGCGCCGCATCTCTTTCTCGAGGTCGCGCACGATCGCCAGCAGATCTTCGCGCGGTACGCCGGCTCCGACCATCAGCTCGACCGCATCGGCCTGGATGTCCTTCTCGTTGATCTCGAGCGCGTAGATCGCCTTCTTCACGGACTCCGGGGTGATCCCGCGCTCGGCGTTGTACGCGATCTGCCGGTTCCGGCGGCGCTCGGTTTCGTCGAGCGCCATCCGCATCGAATCCGTGATCTGGTCCGCATACATGACCACGTGCCCTTCGACGTTGCGGGCGGCGCGGCCGATGATCTGGATGAACGACCGGTACGCGCGGAGGTAGCCCTCCTTGTCGGCGTCGAGGATGCCGATAAATGCGACCTCGGGCAGGTCCAGGCCCTCGCGCAGCAGGTTGATGCCGACCACAACGTCCACCGCGCCGGTGCGCAGGTCGCGGAGGACATCGATGCGTTCCATCGCGTCCAGCTCTGAATGTAGGTAGCGAACCTTGACGCCGTATTCGCGCAAATAGTCGGCGAGGTCCTCGGCGAATCTCTTCGTCAGGGTTGTCACCAGCGAACGATGGCCGAGCTCCGCGCGCCGCTTGACCTCCGCCAGCAGGTCGTCGATCTGGCCCTCGGTCGGCCTCACCTCCACTGTCGGGTCGACCAGCCCGGTAGGCCGCACGACCATCTCCACCGTCCGCTGCGACCGCCGCATCTCGTAGTCCCCTGGCGTCGCGGAAACGTAGACCACGTTCTGCGCGCGCTCCTCCCACTCGTCGAAGCTCAGCGGGCGGTTGTCGAAAGCGCTTGGCAGCCGGAATCCATACTCGACCAGGGCCGCCTTCCGCGAACGATCGCCGCCGAGCATCCCGCCGATCTGAGGCACAGCGACGTGTGACTCGTCGACGAAGATGATCGTGTCGTCGGGCAGGAAGTCCATCAGCGTGTAAGGAGCCTCGCCTGGGTGCCGGCGCGTGAGGTGCAGCGAGTAGTTCTCGATTCCGGCGCACGTGCCCGTCTCGCGCATCATCTCGAGATCGAAGTTCGTACGCTGGCGCAGGCGCTGCGCCTCCAGGAGCCGTCCATGCTCCTCGAACCACTTGCACCGCTCCTCCAGCTCGACCTCGATGTCAGCCATCGCGAGCCTGAGCTTGTCGGCGGGCGTCACGTAGTGAGAAGCGGGAAACACCGTGAACTCGTCGCGTGCGCCAAGGATCTCGCCGGTGACCGCGTCGAGCTCCTGGATCCGCTCGATCTCGTCGCCGAAGAACTCGACCCTGTACACCTTCTCTTCGTTGGCCGGGACCAGGTCGACGACGTCCCCGCGGACGCGAAAGCGCAGGCGGGCGAGGTCGTAGTCATTGCGCTCGTACAGCATCTCGGTGAGCTTCCGCAGGAAAACTTCGCGCCGGATCGACTGGCCCTTCTCGACCTTCAGCGCCTCGCCCATGTAGTCCTCGACCGAGCCGATGCCGTAGATGCAGCTGATGCTCGCCACGACGAGAACGTCGCGACGCCCAACCAGGGACGACGTGGTCGAGTGCCGCATGCGGTCGATCTCGTCGTTGCGGCTCGAGTCCTTTTCTATATAAGTGTCCGTGCGCGCGATGTAGGCCTCGGGCTGGTAGTAGTCGTAGTAGCTGACGAAGTACTCGACGGCGTTGTTGGGCAGAAGCCGCCGAAACTCCGCGCACAGCTGTGCAGCCAGCGTCTTGTTGGGGCTGAGGACCAGAACCGGCCGCTGCAGCTGCTCGACCGCCCAGGCCATGACGTTGGTCTTGCCGCTTCCGGTCACGCCGAGGAGGACCTGCTGGCTGAGCCCGGACTGCACGCCCTCGACGAGCTGCTCGATGGCTTTGGGCTGGTCCCCGGCTGGCTTGAAGGGTGCGTCGACACGAAAGCGGGAGGGCATGGGACTCTAATTCTAAGGCGAACGAACGTTCGAAATGATACCCACCGCAAGGGGAATTTGGGATGCGAGCGCGTTACTGAGGCAGGACGAGATGACGGAATCAAGACGGAGGAGCGGCCGTGAAAGACCAGTTGCAGGGGAAGGCAGAGGAGCTGAAGGGCAAGGCCACCGGTAACCGTGGCCTGCAGGCGAAGGGCAAGGTACGACAGGCCATCGGGAACATGAAACGCAGCGCGCGAGACATTCGCGATGACGTGCGAGCAGAGGCTGAGCGCCGTCGTGAGCGAGAAAGGGAAAAGGAGACCGGCCGGCCGACGACGTCAGGGTAGGGCCAGGATCATCGCCTCGACTACCGTGCCGGCTTTGACGCCGTGATCACCGGGCGCGATGCGAACAAGGGCATGAGCCCCGACCAGTGACAGCAGGCGCGACGAAGACTGGGACCCGGTCGTCTGCGCCACCATCTCTGAGCCATGGCGTGTGAGCGTCACCCTCTGATATTCAGTGCGGTCCGCGGTGGCCCGCGCGTCGTACCCAAGCCGTACGGGCAGGGTCGGGCGCTGGAGCTTCGAGAAGCCCTGCAGCTTGCGCAGGGCCGGGCGCACGAAGACTTCGAAGGTGACCAGGGACGACACTGGAAAGCCTGGTAGGCCAAAGGCGAGTCTCTCCTGCACCTCCCCGCCCCTTCCCTCCCCGCGGAGGTGGGAGGGCGAATGCCCCCCCGTTCTCTGAGCGGGAATGGTTGCGAATGTGAACGGCTTGCCCGGCTTCAGCTTCACGCGTCCGATGTGAACCGTGCCCAGGGACTCGAGCAGGGGCTTGACAAGATCGTGCGTGCCCACCGACACGCCTCCGGATGTGACCAGCACGTCCGCGGCGTCGAGCGCGGCGGCCACCACGGCGCTCAGCGCTTTCCGCTCGTCGGGGGCGATGCCGAGGCTCGTGACCTCCGCGCCGGCCTCGCGAAGCGCGGCCAGCAGGGCCCAGCGGTTGGAGTCGACGATCTGGCCAGGCCCGGGTTCCATGCCCACCTCGACGAGCTCGTCTCCGGTCGACATGAGCGCCACCCGCGGCCGCATGTACAAACGGAGCCGCGGAAAGCCCAATGCGGCGGCCAGCCCGAGCTCAGCCGCGCCGAGCTGCGTCCCGGCGGTGAGCACAAGCTCGCCGGCGCGAACGTCGGCGCCGGGTCGGTGAAAGTTCGCGCCCGGCTGCAGCGTTGATGGCACCGTCACCACCTCGCCGTTGAGGCTGACGTCCTCCACCATCACCACCGTGTCCGCGCCGTCGGGCACGGCCCCGCCCGTGAGGATCCGCGCCGCTGTGCCTGGCTCGAGCTTGCCCATGAACGGCCGTCCGGCCGCTGACTCGCCCACGATCCGCAAACCCTTGCCCGCGTCCGCCGACCTCGCCGCGAACCCGTCGACGGCACTCGACGGAAACGCCGGCAGCGCGGAGGGCGCTTGCATGTCCTGCGCCAGGACCCGGCCGGCCGCCTCGCTTAGCGCCACCTCCTCCGCAGGCAACACCGGCGTGCGCTCGAGGACCAGCGCGGCAGCTTCGTCCGCATCAACCAATGGATAAGTGGACGCCCTCATCGCGCCGCTGACGTTACCTATTCGTAACGAAGCGCGCGGCTGGGGTCCTGGCGCGCCGCCCGCACCGCGGGGAGCAGCCCGCTTCCAGTGCTCAGTACCACGGCCAGCAGCAGCGCGGCGATCGCGATGCCGAAGTCGGTCCGGAAAACTTCGATGCCGGCGCCGGCCACGCTCTGCGCGAGACGGTCGACGGCGGCGTTGCCCATCTGGGCGAGCGTGACGGCGGCAAGCGTCCCGATCACCCCGCCGGCGAGACCGATTACGGCTGCCTCTGCCACGAACAGCAGCAGCACGTCATGCGATCGTGCACCCAGCGCCTTCAGCACGCCGATCTCCTTGGTCCGTTCCAGCACGGCGCTGTACATGGTGTTGGCGATCCCGAGGCACGCCAGCACCAGCGCGACGACGGCCAGCCCGAGCAGCGCGATTCGGAGGCGGCTGAGCAGGTCTTCGAAGCCGCGGAAGAGGTCGCCGAAGGTCTGGGCCTGAAACCCCAGAGCCTCGACGCGGCTGCGCAGGGCGTTGACCGCGCCGCCTGAGTCGGCGAGCAGGGTGATGGTGGCGAACTCGCCCGCCTTCCAGCCGTTGAGCTGCGCGAGCTTCGACCAATGGTCCTTCGCCACGGAGTACGGCACCAGCGCACCCGGCGCACCCGCGGGCATGTACTGGCTCGAGACGACGCCCACGACCAGGAGCGGAAGGACCAGCTGGTGGGTGGCGGGGCTGGACGGCGTCCCGGCCACGGCGAGGGTGCCGGACGTGGCCTTGAAGTCGATCGTCGAGCCCAGCGCATCCTGCGGGCTCCGGAACCCCAGAGCAAGGGCCGTGCGGTCGGTCAACAGCGTCTCTTCGGCCTTGTCCGAGCCAGGCATCCTACCCGCCAACAAACTGATGCCCGACGAATTGCTGCGCGGCGGGAGCGAGACGAGCCCTCCGGTCGGGAGCGGCAGCGTCGAGGTCGCGCTCGGCGTTCCCTCGACGGCGAAGCTTCCGCTCATGGCGACCTGTCCCCACGCGGCCCGTACATGCTCGAGCTTGCTGAGCGTGACCAGCGTGCCCGAGCTGAAGCCCGCCGGGTTGGCGCTGCCCGATGGATAGACCGCGACCTGGTGCAGCTGGCTGTGGGCAAGCGCCGGCGAGCCGAGCGCGTCCTGCAGGCCGCCCGCGAGCGCCGCGATCAACGTCATGGCCGCGATTCCGATCGCCACGCCGGTTGTTGTGAGCGATGTGCGCAGGGGCCTGCGCGCCGTTCCGCCCAAACCCACCTTGAGCGTGTCGCGCCAGCGCAGTCGTGTCGGCGGCGTCACCGGGTCCTGGTTGCGGACGGTCTCCCTTCCTTGCTCGAGCTCGATGGCGCGGCCGTCGATCATCCGGATCACGCGGTGAGCGCGGCGCGCCACCTGGGGGTCATGAGTGACAAGGACCACTGTGGCTCCGCGCCGGTTGAGATCGTCGAGCAGCCCGAGGATGACTTCGCCCGCGGTCGAGTCGAGGCTCCCAGTGGGCTCGTCGGCCAGGATGAGCCCGGGCCGGTTGGCGAGCGCTCGCGCGACCGCCACCTTCTGCTGCTCGCCACCAGAGAGGCGGCTCACCCTCGTTCGCGCGCGATTCCCAAGGCCGACGAGGTCGAGCAGGTGTCGCGCCCGCCTGCTGCGCTCTTCGAGCTCGATGCCGGCAAGTGTCAGCGGCAGGGCCACGTTCTCCTCTGCCGACATTGAGGGGATGAGGTTGAACGTCTGGAAGATCGTGCTGACGCGCTGGAGGCGATAGTTGGCGAGGTCCGCATCTGACAGCTGGTCCACCGGCAGACCAGCCGCGTAGACGTGGCCCGACGTGGGCTTATCCAACCCGCCCATGAGCGAGAGCAGCGTCGTCTTGCCGCAGCCGGATGGCCCCACGATCGACACGAACTCACAGGGGCCGATCTGCATCGAGATGTCCTTGAGGGCTGTCACATGCATCTCGTCGCCGTGGCCGAACTCGCGCGACACCGAGTCGAGCCGGAGGCCGACCGCCTGGCCGAGGAGATCGGTGAACTCCTCCTCTGGAGCGGGTTCGGTGACCGGCTCGAGGACCGCCGGCGGCACCGCCGGCTCGTGGCCGTTCGCCTCGGGCGCAGCCTGCGGCGCGGCCTCGGCGGCGGCCATGGCGGCTACCGCCGTGGCGAGGGCACCGAGATCGTCGCCGATCGGACGTACCGGCTCTACCTCGGGTTTCCGCTCCTTGGGCCGGTTGGCGCGCTTACGCTGGCGGCGCTTGCCGCCCGAATCACGCCCACCGCGATCGTCGACTGCGGTCGCCACCCCAGGAAGAGTCTAAGTGCTTACTTAACAGGTGAGTCCGGCCTAACGTCTCGGTTCGGTGACCTGGTTCGCGAGCCATTCGAGGTACCTCGGCAGGCCATCGTCGATGGCCACCTGGATGATCTCCGGCAGCTCGTAGGTGTGGTTCTTGCGGACGTATTCCTGGACCGCCTGGGCGCGCGATTCGATGGTCTTGACGAGTAGCAGCGACTCGTGCTCGCGCTTGAGCTGGCCGTCCCAGTAATAGAAGGAATGGACCATAGGGATGACGGTGCAGCATCCGGCCAGGTGCTCGACCACCAACCCCTCGCCCAGGCGCTCCGCATCGTTGCGGCCACCGGTCGTAACCATGATCATCACGGGCTTGTCTCCTGAGGTCACACGCTAATTCTCGCGGCTTGGGCTGGGCCGGTCCAGCCATACGGTGGCGGCCAGCAAGGCGATCGATCCGAGCAGGAGCCCACCGAGCACGTCAGATTCCCAGTGCACCTCGAGGTACAGGCGGTCGAATGCGAGGAGCACGATCAACAAGGTCGCGACCGGGATGGCGAGTGCGCGCGCAAGCGGCCACGGAGCGAGGCGCTGCACGACGAAAGCGATCAATCCATATACGACCACTGCGCGCACCATGTGCCCGCTTGGAAAGCTGTTGGCGAGAGCACCGGAGCTCGACACCGCCTCGGTGATGCTGGGTCCGTCGTTGTGGGCGATGGTCAGCGGCGTCCCCGGATGGTAGAGGGTCGCCTTGTAAAAGACCTCGAGAGCCTGCGCCGCGACGAACGCCAGCGCAACCCACGCGTCCGCGCGATTGCCGCGCCGCAGCAGAAAAACGACCAGGCCGATCATCAACAGCGTCGTCAGCTCGAGGCCACCCAGCTCCGCGATGGCCTGGAACAGTGGATGCAGAGATTCGGACCACAGGCTGGAGAATCCCTTCAGGACCTGCTTGTCGAGCGGGTCGAACAGTCCGGCCGCAACGGCCATCGTGAGCGCGATGTAGGCAACCGCAAGCGCTGCGGCTGCCGCAATTCGTGCCCGAAGCGCGGTCAACGCTGGCAGCGGCGGCAGAACACCGTGCTGCGGCCCGCGATGCGAACGACGGACAGCGGGCGGCCGCATGTGAAGCAGGGCTCGCCCGCGCGCCCGTAGACGAGCAGCGATTCCTGCTGGTTGCCGATCTCACCCCACGCGTCGCGATATGTGTCTACCGAGCTGCCGCGATTGCGGATCGCTGCCTCCAATGAGTCGCGCAGCGATTCGTGCAGCCTGCCGACCGATTTGCGGCTGAGGCTGCCCGCGGCCCGATCGGGTCGCAGCCGCGCCCGATACAGCGATTCGTCGGCGTAGATGTTGCCAACGCCCGCGACCATCGTCTGGTCGAGAAGCAACGCTTTCAGCGGCGCGCGTCGCTTGCGGAATCTCTTGTAGAGCGCGTCGGCGTCGAAGGTCGGATCGATTGGCTCCGGACCGAGCTTTGGCAGCGTGCCCGATGTGAGCAGCTCGTCCTCGGTGCCGAGCAGCAGGCGCCCAAACCGCCGCGGGTCGCGGTACCGGACCTGATGGCCATCGTCCAGGTCGAGGATCACGTGCGTGTGGTTCTCGATCTCCGCATCGGCCTCGACGAGTCGCAGCTGGCCGCTCATGCCGAGGTGAACGACGAGCAGACGACCTGCACCGAGTGCGATGAGGATGAATTTCCCGCGGCGCCTGACCCCCTCTATCCGCAGACCGGTGATGGAGTCGATGAACCGCTCGGGCTCCGGGTGGCGAACGATGGATGGGAAGCGCAGCTCGCAATGCACGATCGTGCGCCCGACGAGGTGCGGCCGCAGGTCGGCAACGATGGTCTCGACCTCGGGTAACTCAGGCATTAGACGCCCTCTCCCCACACCCCGGCGCTGCGCGCCGGGGTGTGGGGAGACACATCTGGATCAAACCCGCACGACCGCCAGCTTTCGCATATCCGCCCAGTTCGGGCCGACCTTCGCCTCCACCTCGATCCCGGTCTCGAGCTCGTATGCGCCGGTCATGATCCGCGGCACCGTCTCGGCGAAGCGGTCGACCTCGCTCTCCGGCACCTCGAAGAGAAGCTCGTCGTGCACCTGCAGCAGCATCCGGCCCTCGATGTGGTCGGCTTCGATCTCGCGCTGCAGCCGCACCATCGCGATCTTGATGATGTCCGCGGCGAGCGACTGCATCGGAAAGTTGATGGCCATGCGCTCGGCGGCGCTTCGCAGCTGAAAGTTCGGGGACCGAAGGTCAGGGATCGAGCGGCGCCTGCCGGTGGCGCTGACCACGACTCCTTCCTCGCGCGCCTTCTTGCGCACGTCATCGAGGTACTCGCGCAGGCGTGAGTACGTCGACCAGTACTGGCCGAGGAACTCGCGAGCGACGTCGCCGGGAATGCCCAGCTGCTGCGAGAGCCCGTACTCACCCTGGCCATAGATGGATCCGAAGTTGGCGACCTTCGCGAGCCGCCGCTGGTTGGGATCGACGGACTCGATCGGGATCTTGAACACGGCGGCGGCGGTGGCGGTGTGGATGTCCTGCCCCGCAGCGAAGGCTCCCAGGAGCTTGGGGTCTCCGCTCAGGTGGGCGGCGATGCGCAGCTCGATCTGCGAATAGTCCGCGGAGACCATCACATGGCCAGGCCGGCTTGCCTTGAACGCGCGGCGGATGCGCTGGCCGAGCTCTGTACGTATCGGAATGTTCATGAGGTTGGGGTTGGACGACGAGAGGCGGCCCGTCGCCGTGCTCGCCTGCCCAAAAGACGTGTGCACCCGACCGGTGAGGGGATCGACCAGCTGCGGCAGCGCGTCCACGTATGTGGACTTGAGCTTCGAGAGCTGGCGGTGCTCGAGGATCAATCCGACGATGGGGTGCTTCTCACGGAGCGACTCCAGGGTGTCGGCGTCGGTCGAATAACCTGTCTTCGTCCGCCGGCCGACCGGCAGCCTCAAGTCTTCGAAGAGAACCTTCGCCAGCTGCTGCGGTGCGCCGAGGTTGAACTTCTGGCCCGCCACCTGCTCGACCTCGGACTCGAGCGCGGCCATCTGGGCGCCGAGCTCCTCCTGCATCTCCTTGAGATACGGCACGTCGATGGCGACGCCCTCCGACTCCATGTCCGCGAGGACGCCCGCGAGCGGCAGCTCGATCTCGTGGAAAAGGTAGTCGACGCCGAGCTTGCGCATCTCGGCCTCGAGTCGCGGCCGGAGGTTGAGGATCGCCTCCGCCCGGCGTGCGGCAAACTCCGCAGCCTCGTCGACCGCCACGTCGGCCGGCTTGCGCGCGGCGCGCCCGGTGCCGAGCAGCTGCTCGGTGCTCATCAGCGTGACATCGAGAAACTCACGCGCGAGATCTTCGAGGCGCGGGTCACGCGAGCCGGCGCCGAGCAGGTACGCGGCGAGGAAGGTGCTGAACGCCCACTCGCGCTTGCCGCCACCGAGTGCGCGGAGCGCGAGCTCAGTCTCCTTGGCGTCGTGGCCGCTGACAGGCTTGCCTTCGGAGAGCGCGCTCGCGACGGCGTCCATCGCGTCCGGATGCGCCACATAAAAGGTGTCTTGACCGGTGGCCACGCCGAGGCCGCACGTGCGCGCTCCGCGACCAGCCGTCTCCGTGAAAGCAAACACGCCCACGTCGGTC
>DASPYG010000043.1:0-6506 GCA_035636885.1 Candidatus Nitrosopolaris sp. | reverse complement strand
CCACGCCGCCGCCTTCGCGCGGACGGCGTATGAGACCGCATGGCTGAAGCTCAATCACGCCGTCGAGTTCGGCTGCGGCCTGCTCAACAACCAGCCGATGGGGTTCTATCACCCGAGCGTGCTGGTCGAGGACCTGAAGCGCCATGGGGTGACGGTGCTGCCGGTGGAAATAAACCGTTCAGACGTGCGCTGCCTCCCCGAAGCGCTCACTGAATCCACACGTTTGGCGCCTAACGTGCCTAATGGCGCCGCGGCCGAAAACGGGCAGTCCCCTGCTGGGCCCTCCCTGTTGTCCGGTTCCCTCCCCCAACCGGCCGACCTGCGGCCAGGGTATGGAAATTTCGAAATCCCCACAACCCAGGTTGTTAAGACCCACGGCATGCGCATCGGGCTCAACTACGTCCGCGACCTCGGCGAGGACGGACGCAAGGCCATCGTCGCCGAACGCGAGCGTGGCGGCCCCTACACCTCCTTCGACACTTTTCTCTATCGCCTTCTCGGCGGCCCCATCGGCCCCCGCGCCGTGCGCAACCTCGTGATGGTGGGCGCCTTCGACGGTCTCGGCCGGCCCCGGCGCGATCTGCTTTGGGGCTGGCAGGAGCGATGGCACGGCCGGGGCCTGCGCAAGGGAATCCATCCCCAGTCAGAGCTGAAGCTCCAAGCAACCTCCCCCCCGCTGCCCGAGCTCGACGACTTCGACGTCAATCAGCTCGAGTACCGCATCTCCGATCTCTCGACCGGACACCACCTCATCCACTTCTGTAGGGAGCGCCTGGACCAGCTCGGCGCTCTCCCGAGCGACAAGCTTCCATCGATTCCCACCGGGAGAACTGTCAGGGTGGCCGGTCTCGTGATCACACGTCAGGCGCCGTCGACCGCGAAGAAGATCCGCTTCTTCACGTTGGAGGACGAGTTCGGCCAGGTCAACGTGACCATCAAACCCGACGTCTACGACCGCTACCGGCAGGTCGCGAATCGCCAGCCCATCCTGGTCATCGACGGGATGATGCAGAGGCAGGATGGCGTCTGGTCGGTCCTCGCCTCTCACATCCAGGCCCTCGAAGGCGTACCAAGACCCCATCAGCGGTCGCATGACTACCGATGAGACCATGATCTCCGCTGATGTCGAGCAAGCACTGGGAGGAGCACGCCAATGACTGGGCCGCGTGGGCTCGCCGGCCTGACTTCGACTCCTATTGGCTATATGCCCGCCACTTCTTCGAGCTCTTGCCTTCTGCGGGAGCGCGCACGCTGGAGGTCGGTTGCGGCGAAGGTCGCGTCAGCCGTGACCTGGCGGCGCGCGGCCATCGCGTCACTGCGGTAGACACTTCTCCGACCCTCATCCAGCTGGCCTGCGACGCTGGCGGGTCGATTGCGTACGCACGATGCGATGCCGCGGCTCTGCCTTTCCAAGATCAGACCTTCGACCTGATCGTGTTCTACAACTCGCTGATGGACTTCGACGACATGGAAGCCAGCATCGCCGAGGCGGGGCGCGTCCTCCGGTCAGGCGGGTTTCTCTGCGCCTCGATCACCCATCCACTGCAGGACGCCGGCAAGTTTGATTCGCCCAGCGGAGACGCTCGGTTCATCATCGAGGGCAGCTACCTCGGTGAGCGGCGTGCCTTCGATGCCCAAGTTGAGCGCGATGGCTATGCGATGCATTTCAAAGGCTGGGCCTATCCGCTCGAGACATATATGCGGGCTCAGGAGAAGGCCGGCTTGATGATTCAGGCGATTCGCGAGCCGCGGCTGGATTCCACCCCGCCATCGTTGGACCCGGGTGGCGAGCGCTGGCGCAGGATCCCACTTTTTCTCATGTGGCGAGCGGTCAAGGCCTAGAGACTCTTACTTTCTGTAGCCAGGCATGGGTCCTTTGCGCCAAGCTATTGAGTTGCAGACTCATCGCAGCAACCCCAGAGGAAGGCCAAATGTCAATCGGCAGAGAAATCGAAGACATCGCGCGGGACCTGATCAAGCACCAGCACGACCACCCTCCCGTCCGCGACCTCAACCGAGAATTCGACCGCAGGCTCAAGTTCACCGATCGCGTCGCCTCGGATTTCGCGCGCCTTGTCGGCAGCTGGGTCTTCGTTCTCGCGCAGCTCGGCCTGATGCTGGTCTGGATCATCCTCAACGCTATCGGGTTCCTTCGCCACTGGGATCCGTATCCATTTCTCTTCCTCAACTTCGTCTTCACGCTCGAAGCTGCGATCTGGGTTTCGGTGGTACTGATGGCATTGAACAGCCAGGCCGACCGCGACCGCCTGCGCGCGCAAAACGAGTTCGAGCTCAACGTCAAGGCCGAAGAAGAGGTCAAGGCGCTGATGAACCACCTGATGCACCAGGACGAGATCCTGCTGCAGATCGTCAACCGCCTCGACCGCGGCGATCGCGAGATGAAGCGGCTGGCGCGCCGGCTCGAGGAAGTGATCGAAGCGCGAAACCAGGCGCCCTCCGGGCAGGCCGCCGGGTCAGAACGCCCGCCGATCAGCGTCCCGGCTCCCTAGCCGCTGACCCGGTACACGGCGTACTCGCCGTCGTTGTAGACGAGCGTGGCGTGCTGCTCCCAGTACGCACGGCTGCCGCCGCGTGGCACCTCCTGGGGCCCGATCATCACGTAGTCGACGTGATACTTGCGTATAAGCGCCGGCGTCGACGAATCGCCGCCGAGGATGAGTTTGTCGTCGGCGCCCTTCCGAACGTAATCGGCGAGGCCATACGTCCACAACCACCCGGAGTAGCCGATCAACTCACGCCGCCCCGCCAGGGTGGGAATCGGGCTGTTGTGATCGTCTGCGACGGCGAACAAGGCGGTCGGGCTGGTGTGGTTGCGCACCCAATCGGCGACCTTGAGTCCGCCCGTGTCGGTGAACTGATTGGCACTTACCTTGAAGTCCGACGCGCGTGCGAGATCAAGCCCGCCCGAAAGGCCCAACACAACCATCACGGCGACGGCGAGAACGGCGGTCAGCGGACCGCGCTTCAGCATTGCGGCAAGCAGCGATCCCACGAGCACGCTGCCAAGCAGCGCCCAGAAAATGAAGAACTTGGTGTTGTCCCAAACCCACGGCTGGAGCACGACAAGGTTCGGGACGAAAAACCACAGCCACATCGGCGCGAACCAGGTCGGGAATGCGGTTGGGAACGATCGGAGCACAAGCTGGGCGACCAGGAGGATCGGCAAGAGCAGCGAGGTGTTCCAGATCCAGAACCAGAGCCACTTCGCCCCGAACGCGCCCGGCCCGTCGGTCAGCAGGTTGCCCGAGGACAACCAACCCGGCTGGAAGCAGAAGCCATAGATCGAAGGCATAGCGCCGCAGACGCTCGTGTTGTCCGGAGGCCACATCCAGATGAGGATCGGCACGCCGACAAGGAGCGCGGGCACGAAATAGGCAACCCAATCAGGCCTGCGGTTGAAAAGCGCCCAGAACGCGGGCAGCGCGACGACTGTGCCGTATGCGTGGACTTGGAAGATTGGCATGACTCCGGTAACGAGCCCCGCAAAGAGAAACGAACGCCAGCCCAGCCTTTCGTGCAATGCGATCCAGAGCGTTACGAGCACGATCAAAACGAGGCTGAACCCAAACACGGTCGAACGTTGAGGAACCAGGTACGCAAGCACCGGGTTGAGCCACTGGAGGTTGACGTCGCGGTTGAGCGTGTATTCGCGCGGCAGATGGGTGAGCGCGCTCAGACCGAAGCGCCGAAGGTCGTCGCCCAGGTAGATGAAACCGAGTCCGCCACTCAGCAGGAAAACGAAGACCGCGATCGCGGCCGCGGCGCGCCCACCAGTGAACCTCAGTGCCGCCAGGTACAGGACCGCGGGAAACGCCAACCCAAGCATGCCGCTCGTCGCGGTCAGGGTTTCGGTGAGGGACAGGCGCAGGGGAACGAGGTCGGCCGCGAGAAAGTCGACCATGAACGGATAGCCGAGGTGATGTCCGGGGTCGACTGGAAACTCGGGCGGAAAGTTGTGTCCGAACGCAAACGAGCCCGCGTAAGTGAGGTGCGCGGCCCAGTCGCCCCAGATATTGCCGTAACCGGCGTACAGACCGTCTGGCGTATAGACATACGCTTGGTGCAGGAAATGCATGGTCCACGCCGCGCAAATGAGAAACACGGCGGCGAGCGGCCAGGGATGGCCCGGCTTAAGAGGAGGTGACAGCCAACGAGCGCGCCAGTCCTTCCAGTCGCGGCTGAGCACCGAGCGCCCGCGAAGCAACCCTAGCGCGCCCGCTCCAAGAGCGACGGCCAGCCCGAGCAAGACGGTGATGAGCGTCAAGTCCCTGATCAGCAAGGCAGGGACGAACGTCGTGAGCGCGACCGTCATCGCGCCAAGCACCGCACCGAACACGATTCGCTCTTCGAGGGTGAAGGCGACGCCTGAGAGATAGGTGATGCCGAACCCCGCGACCGCGCTCGCGGCGAGGAAAAGGCCGGCTATTAGTTCCAACAGAAGATCTGCGGCTGCGACGCGGGCAAGTCGCGGCAGTTGACAAGCCACATCTTCGGCCCCCAGGGCGGTGTGCCGGAGCCTTCGAACCAGGCTGAGCTCGAGATCGGTACCGCGGTCCAGACCGGATAGAAGTAGCCGAAGAAGAAGACCGCCGTCGCGAGATGCACCGCGACCAGTGCCTCCCGGTTCGGAGGGCGCAGCTTGGATGCCAGGTACGAGAGCACGAAGGCCAGGGCGAGGACCATGAAGATGAGCCCGCCGAACATGTGGTACATGAACAACACGCGCGTGATCGGAAACCACGGCGCGTACTGGGTGACGAATCCGAGCAGGATCACCGCCGCCGGAAAGCTGCGATGCCGGACGATGAAGTACGGCAGCGCGGCGACGCAGGGGAGGCTCGTCCACCAGATCCAGGGATTGCCGAGGTCGGAGATCCGCGCCCACAGGACCTGACCTGTGAAGACGTCATTGCCAAGTCCGTCGTACTGCGCGTAGTACAGCACCGGCCGGGCGAGAAACGGCCAGGACCACGCGGGCGATCCGTACGGATGCGTCGCGACCAGGTTCTTGTGGTAGTTGAAGGATTCGAGCTGGTAGTTGATCAGGTCGGTGAGGTTGTGAAACTGCCCGCGAGCGAAGAACGGGTACCAGGAGAGGAGGTAAATGCCCAGCGGGACCACCACCAGCGCGAGGAGTCCAACGGCCATGTAGCGCGGCAAGAACCAGCCTGAGGATGTGAACAGTGGCGGGCCCCAGTCGATCTTGAACGCATGCAGCGCGAGCCTGACGACCAGAAAGAACACGATCGACGCCCAGGCCGCGAGCACGATCCATTTCGACGCGATGCCGATGCCGAACACTGTGCCCAGCGCGACAAGTGAAAGCAGTGACGAGCTGGATGACCTGCTCTGCATGTGGACGAGGAACAGGAAGTACGCCGCGAGGATGAAGAAGATCGGGAAGATGTCGATCATCCCGATTCGCGATTGGATGAAGAACATCCCGTCGAAACATGCGAGGGTGGCCGCGGCGATGGCAAAGAGGCGATTCGGCCACAAGCGCCGGGCGAAGAGATACATCATCGGGATGCAAAGGGTGCCGAAGATGCATGCGGCGATTCGCCATCCGAAGGTGTTGAAACCGAGGTCGATGTAATCGCCCGTCGCGCCCTGGAAATGCGCTCGGTACCAGCCGTAACCAAGCTCGCCGGCGGCGATGATCTCCTTGCTCAGCGGCGGTTCCGGGTCGAAGTAGTTGAACTTGCAGAGCACGGTGGTCGGCTTGCACTGTTGGATGCCCTTGACGTCGTCGTAGGCGTCGACGGGGAAATAGACCTCGTCAAAGACCTGTCCGTTGGGCGGCGAGAGCTGGCCGTTGATGTCGGGGTTGCCGCGGTTGAAAGGGTACGCGAGGCCGCAGATCGTGCCGAAGTCGCCCTGCGGATCGACCGGCGTGTTGGAAACGCAGTCAGTTACAAGCGGTCCCTGGAACCGATGCAGGAAGAAGTCGGGCAGGATCGGGCTGAAGAAGCGGAGCACGAACGCGACCACCGTCAGCAGGAGGATTGCGACGAGGTCGAGGCGGTCGAAATACGCCGTCGCCTTTTTCGGGATGACCGGCGCGTCCTGCGGCTCGCCGCCCCGGGGCCTGATCAGCGTTTCCGTTTGCGTCGCCTGGCCCCGCCCTGGTTCTGTCCAAGTCGCTCCGGAAGGTGCGCGCTGATCTCCCACACAACGGTGTCCGCATCCGGGACTGGGATGGCGATCGTGTCGTCATACATCAGCCGCGATCGAAAGATGCCGAGGCGCTTTTTGATCTGAGCGAGCTCGGTCTCGTCACCGCGAACTTTGATGAAGACCGCGGCCTTGTCGATGTGCTGCTTCATGATCGGCGCGATCATCTTGCTTCGCTTGTCTTGAAAATGCTGCCGCAGTGGCAGCGCCTTGACCGACTTGATGGAGTCGTAATCGAGGACCACGTTCTGGAGCATGCTCGAGATTCGCACGCCGTCGTCCAGCACGCGCAGGTTGCTGCGCCAGCGGTA
>DASPYG010000042.1:0-10576 GCA_035636885.1 Candidatus Nitrosopolaris sp. | reverse complement strand
TGGCCAACGCGCTCGTGAACAAGGCCATCACGTTGGGGGAACTGAACCGGCCGGAGGATGGGCTGGCAGTCTACGAGCAAATCGTGGCCCGGTTCGGCGCGGATCCCGCACCCGCGCTGCGCGAGCAGGTGGCCAAGGCGCTCGTGAACAAGGCCATCACGTTGGGGCAGCTGGACCGGCCGGAGGATGGGCTGGCAGCCTACGACCAGATCGTGGCCCGCTTCGGCGCGGACCCTGCACCCGGGCTGCGCGAGCAGGTGGCCAATGCACTCTGGAACAAGGCCCTCACGCTGGGGCAGCTGAACCGGCCGGAGGATGAGCTAGCAGCCTACGAGCAAATCGTGGCCGGGTTCGGCGGCGACACCGAGCCCGCCTTGCGCGAGCGGGTGGCCAACGCGCTCGTGAACAAGGCCATCACGTTGGGGGAACTGAACCGGCCGGAGGATGGGCTGGCAGTCTACGACCAGGTCGTGGCCCAGTTCGGCGGCGACACCGAGCCCGCGTTGCGAGAGCAGGTGGAGAAGGCTGTCGCTGGCAGGGAAGCCATGGAGAGCGTCAAAAGCACCACGAGGAAGTCGCCGAAGTGACCTGGCGCACCAACGAAAACTGCTCGGGGCAGGTGGGCATCGTGCTGGAGTCACGACTTCGGGCTCAAGAAGTTAACCACAACTCGCGGCGGATAATAAAAATGAAGCTTTCGTCCAGTCGCGCGATCATCCCAGATAAAGGTCGCGACGAATGTGCTGTATGGCGACAAGGAGGTCGCGGCATTTCCTGGCCCGCGGCCACGGCATTTCCAAAACAGAGTTGCGTTAAAGAAGAGTTGAAGAGGAGTGGCAGTCGGGTTCAAGTCGAATTGAAGATGAGCGGCGCGCAAGACTCAAAATGAGCCGGTTTCGGGAGTCCGCACTGGAAATACTGTAGTGGGGGAGTGGAGGAAGAGTTAAAGAAGAGAACGAGTTCAGGGCGAATTCCGTTGAAATCGAGGCGAAATTGAGTTAAAGTCCTTCCTCCGGGAATCGCCACCGCAGTGACAATGCCGTAGGTCCGGCGGCCCAACCATCGATGAGGTCGCGGACGTACTGGCCACCGTGAACGCCCGCGGAAACGCTCCTACCGCGGACTTGAAGAACGGCAGAGGTCCGTCCAATTCAGCCTAAGGGCTGCACCCGACGGTCGATTGCTGGCCTGACGGATGATCCAACTGCTTCTCATTCTGCCGCGCACGCTGTTTGCTGCCGGCCGGTCGCATCAGGATGTCGCGGTTGAGACAAAATCGTCTTACCGGCAGGGCGTGACCGCCCTTGCGGCGGACCTAAGTTGAGCGCCCTAGTCGATTCGGTTCCCGCGCGCCTGCCAGGCCGGCACGATTTGCGGGCCCGGTCCTGGGTGCACGGCGTGCTTTCCGGTTCCGTCCGCGTTGATTACGTAGATCGTTCGTGCGCCCAGGTTGGCGGGAGAAGGTGGGGCCGGGAACGAAACGAATGCGATCTGGTCTCCGGCCGGCGACCAGGCGGCCCCGAACTCGATTGTGCTCGGATCAGCGTAGACGGCATGCTGGTCGCTGCCGTTCGCGTTCATCACCCAGATGTCATCGCCGCTCGAGTAAGCGATCTTGCCGCCGTCGGGCGACCAGTCGGGAACCTGTCCCTTCGGCGCGGGATCGAAGGTCAATTGAGTCGCTCCGCCGCCGTCGGCGTTGATCGTCCAGACCTGGCCGTTCCTGATGAAGACGATCTTGCTCCCATCCGGCGACCACGCCGGGAACATGTCGACGTCGGGGCCCGAGGTCAGCCGTGTGGCGCCGTTGCCATCGCTGTTCACGACCCAGATATCAGGGTTAGAGCCACCGGCGCTCCCGCCGAAAACGATCCTGCTTTCGTCCGGCGAGAAATCAGGGAAGGTGACGTTGCCGTTCAGGTGCGTGACCTGCTCCTGCTGGGCGCCGTTCTGCTTCATCTTCCAGATCTCGGTCGCGCCGCTGCGGTTGCTGCAGAAGGCGATCTCCTTACCGTCGGGTGAGTACGAAGGGCAGGCGTCGAAGCTCGCATCCGTCGTCAGCCGGCGCAGATCGTTCCCGTTCGGAAGCACGCTGTAGATGTCGACGTTGCCGCCGACGATCATCCCGAAGGCGACCCTGCCGTCGTTGCTGCCGGGATAGGTGGCGTGGGCAGGCTCGCTCGCGCCCAGAAGACCAACTAGGACCGCCAAGACGGACAGGAGCCGAATGAGCACCAGTTTCGTCGGCATGGAGTCCCTCCCTTAAAGCTCTCCCCTCTAGGAGAGTGCCGGACAGCCCACTCGATTGAACGTCCCGAGTGCGACCGTAGTCCGCGCTTTTTCAGCACCAGTCTCGGCGCATCTAATGTCAATGTCAAGCGACGCCAGCACCTGGTACGAGGCAGACAAACGGGTGGAGTTGGTAGATCACTTGACCCGCCGGCTAGTTGACGTTTACGAGTTTCGCAGTCCGCAATACTGGTTTCTCCCATTTCCAGGTGGCTCGACCCGATCGGGGCAAGCTCGGAGAGCTCGGCAATAGCCAGATTTATGTGCGGGCAGGCGTGCCAATCGCCTGTCCGGGTCAGCGGCCTGATGGCCCGGCCGCGCGTCGTCGTGCGAACCAGAACGGGCGTTGAGCACAGTTAGAAAGGCGATGGCGAGCAGCAGGCCGCTGGCAATGTACCAGGGCCAGGGCCCCAAGAAGTTCAGCAAAGCTCCCGGCAGTGGGCTTCTCTCGCAGGAACCTGTAGTTCCCACCGGTCAGGATGTCGGCGAGCCCGGGGACCGGCGTGAACACGATCGTCGCAAGGAAGACGCGAACCGGCGCCCCAGGCCGCGGCCAGATCCGGCGGCCCACGACGAGAAAGACGGCGGCCAGCAGGACGCCTCCGTGGCCGACATAAACCGGAAGTAAGCGGGATCAGGGAAATGCTGCTGATGTCTGGGGTCGCGAGCGCTTGGGACGATCGTGCCCAGGCCCCAGCAGTAGGTGAGCTCCACCACGAACGGCTTCGGCCACCAAAGCTCCGCGGCGCTAACGAATTCACCTGGCTGCGGTGCTGGCTGACTTCGCCGATTACTACAATCGCGACCGACCCCATCGGAGCCTCGGCTTGCAGAGTCCTCTTCCGAGCGGCGTTCGAGCCCGTGGCCGAGTCGTATCGCGGCCAGTCTTGGGCGGGCTGCACCACATCTACACTCGAGCCGCTAAAATGCGGACGGAGTTTAGCCGCCCTGCAGCCTCAGGCCCGAGGGCTCATTGCATTTGTTGGTGACAGCGTCGCGGAGCATGTGGTCGCGGTTAGCGACGCCATGGAGACGCAAATCGAGAACTTACCGCCGGTGGGCGCAATGGTCCGAGTCGACCGGCATGAAACTCGCGGATGGGTTGCCTTGGCAATCGCGCGGATCACGTTGGGCTATCCACAGCTGCAGCTTCGTTTCCTCAACGCCGGTCGTGGAGGCGATACGTCAAGGCTTCTGCGCCAGCGGCTCGAAAGCGACGTCTTGGTCCATCGGCCACAGTGGTGTCTCCTAAGCACAGGCCTTGTCGACGTTCGTCGTGCCTTCCAGCCCGAGCGGGGTGCTGAAGCGGTCAATCTTGAGGAATACGAGTCCAACCTTCGAGACATGACTCGCAAATCAATTGATGTTGGCTCGCACATCGTTCTGCTTGAACCGACGCCGCACTCACGACCACCCACCGGGGCGTCAGCGCATGCTCAGCTCTCGGCGGTCAACGACGCGACGCTGAGCTACGTGGCGGCGATGCGAAAGATTGCGGCGGAATGCGACGTCGGTGCCGTTCGGCTCTTTCAGCCGATACTTGAGGTAGAACAGCGTCTGAACGGCAGGACGCCGGCTTCGACGTTATACGCTGACGAAGTTCATCTCAACCTCTTGGGCGACGTGATGTATTCGGAGCTCGTCCTCGACTTCTTGGCCGACGCATGGCGCTAGTCGCTCGGAGAGTGAGTCGCCTCCTCGGCTAGTGGGTGCATTGGCGAGCGGTCGGCCTCCAACTCTCGTTAGCACAGCGCTGAGCGGGATTCGCCGCGGAGCTACCTGGTTCGAGTCCACCGCGGCCCACCACTAGGGTTGCCGGGTTCAAGTGACGCTAAACGATCAACGCAACCTGAGCGAGCGTGGTCCTGGCGTCAATGCTGATGCCAGCCATTCGAGCCTGGCGCAGCTGATCGGCAACGGTTCCGGTCTTGGAGCTCAATCGCTAACTGCGGCGCCTTTGCTCGTCGTGTGGCGGAACTGCAACCCGGTCAAAGAGCTCGCCAGAGCCGCACCGCCAGCCACGCGCCCCAGACCGGAGCAACGATCCCGCCGCCAAGGAGGATGACTAGTCCGCCGATCTCGTCCGCTACGGGCGCGATGGCTGCAGGGCGCGATGCCTGCCGATGTAGTGAGCAGCACCTCCAGCGCCTCCACCCGACCGCTCCCACCTTCAGACGGAGGAATCAGCGATCTCCACGGGCCACGACGTGAAACCGTTCCACCCGCGCATGGACCCCCTTAGCCCGTCCGGTTCTTCGCAATCACCTTGAGCTGGCGAAGAAGGCGTCCTCGCCGAAGCGGGACCGGCCGGCGAACGTGGCCACGTTACGCAGGTCGGTCCAGAACGCCACAACACCGCCGTTTGGGCCAGCTGCGATCCCGCTGTAATCGCCGAGGAAGAAGGTCGCGTGTGGAAAGCCCGGGTTAACCGGGAAGAAGGAGAACCACAGGTCGCCGGTGGTGGGATCCGACAGCTGAGTCGTCAGCTGTTCCGATATGAAGGTGAGCGAGCCGGCCGCCGTCTCCGTCGCGAGCGAGTAGCCGAACTTGTGGTTCGCGGCATCGTAGGAACGGTCGAAGTAGCCGATCCGCAGCAACCCCCGAGAGTCGTAGGCGCCCCAGGGCATGAACTGGTCGTTGGGGATGGTGAACGCGATTGCGGCCGACCAGCTGCGCCCCCCGTCGAACGACTGGCTGACGACGACGTCGGAGTTCGTCGTCACGTCGTAGGGGTTGAGATCCGGCAATGGCACCGTGCTGTTGCGCATGTCCGACCAGACGACCGCGAGATGGTTCGCGTTCGTCGGGTCGGAGGAGATGTTGCCGAGCGACCATGTGCGGAAGTTGCTGTCCTGGTAGGTCTGTCTGCCCAACACGTTGAGCGGGTAGGCGTCGTTGCCGTCCACGAGCTGGGCCACTTGGAACGGTCCCGCCACCAGCCCGCCCGTCTGTGGGCTGAGCTCGGAGACCAGGTACTGGTCATGGCTGTCGGACGCATTCGTGAAGTTTTCGAAGGCAACGTAGATGTTGCCAGCCGAGTAGATGGGAACCGCGGCCAAATCCATGTCGCACGCGTCGCCCCCGCTGCTGCCGACACAGAAGTCCGCCGAGCCCGAGATCACCGTCGGCATGGTCCACGTCACGCCGCCGTCATGGGTGATCGCATCGAAAAGCGGGAAGCTGATAAAAGATCCATGCGGACCTAGGACGACGTTCGTCCAGACAACGAGCGCGTTCCCGTGGCCCCACGCCGTGATGTATTCCTTGTCCTCCCGGGCCTTCGAGGCACTCACGTTCGAGCCCACTCCCTGTGCGACCCGGATTGGACCTGCCCACGTTTTGCCACCGTCCTGGGAGTGTGAGACGAGCACGTCGGCATTGGTTTCCGGCGAAGACGCCTGCGAAATGGGAATGCCCAGCATGGAGTAATAGGCTGTCCCATCGGCGTCGAACGCGACCGCCGGATCGCCGGTGAACGCATAACTGCGGAAGGGCACGGCGTACATCGCCCAGCTCGCACCGCCGTCGAAGCTCACGTGCGCGCGGTCGAAAACGGTGATCTTGAGCGTGCCGTTCGTGAACAGTATCTGGTAGTCGTTCGCGCCTCCGATCAGGTTGTCGGGGTTCGTGGGGTTGATCGCGATCGTCGTTTCGTTGTGCGGCGCGACGTTTCCTAAAGACTCCTCGCAGTCAGTGTTGACGTTGCCGGCATCACTGGCCGGACCCTGCGTTGGGCCGCAAATCAGACCCGATGCGTGCTTGATCTCGCCGAGCGAAGCGAAGGCGGCACCTTCCACTGGAACCGGTGGATCGACGACAGTGGCAGATGAGCCCGATGCCGCCTGCGCCGGCACAACGAGAGCTGCGCGTCCGATCGTCGGGTTGCCAGCCGCAAGTACGAGCCCCAGCAGAATCGACAGCGGTACGGCCGGCGAGCGACGGAAATTGACGAGGCGGCGTGCTGTCATGGCTCCCCCCAGCAGTTGTCGAGCCGACGCTCCGCTACGAAAACGGACACGACAAGCACTTCTTATACACCTCAGGTGGAGCCTCGTCAACATTGGTGCAGTGAGGTGCGCGAGACCCAACTGTCGCAGAGTTGGCCCGTGGCAAGATCGGTAAGGCCGTGCAGCTGGGCTGGGCATCCTTTCGTCGAAAGATTGAGCCGATGATAGCGGCGACATCCGCCTTGCTGCTCGGCATCCTAGGGCTGGTCGCCCGAGAGCTGCCAGCCTTATGGGTCCCGAGAACTGGTCCTTAGATTCGTGCCCGTGACCGCCTTACGTCGGGAAGGCGTCCTCGAGGCGTAGGAGACGGCCGGTTCGAGCGTAAAGTTCCGTGACCAACCGGTGCCGAGATCAGTGAGGAGGAGCGGCGGTGCGGGGTCGCCGCCACGAGGCCGGACATGATGCCGATCCAGGCCTTCGAGCTGGTACCTTGTGTTCGACGCTCGACGGTGGTCTGAGGCGATGGCGGAGTTCACCCGACGGTCCCATCGGCCTCTTGAGCAGCGGCCCAGATAGTGCTGTCCCACGCATACAATATGCGGTGCGCCAGCACGCCGCCAAGGACTCCAGGCCCGCGACAGGTCACAGCGGGACCACAATTTCCCAGCTTACTTTTAGAGGGCAACGTGGCCGATCTCCGTAACCGCATCATCGCCCCATGCGCGGTTCGAACGAATTTCGACAGGCCGGACGTCGAGGTCGACTTCGACGCCGCAGCTTTCGTTCATCGCCTGATTCTCTGCGACACCTACATCATCGAATCCGTGCGTCTGGCTGAGGTGCCTCACCTTGTGCGCCTGTTCGGCCTCGAAGGGGCGATCAAACTGCTGCGCTCGCCGGCTGTCGGAATCTATTGCGACGCCCTCACGGTCGGCCAGGTAGGCCAGGCATACCCTACGGTCGGTCAAACCCTTAGGAAAGGGGGACGCCTCCCACTCCACTCGTACTCCTTCTTCAAGGTAGGGGTTCCCAACCGGAGGCAATACATCCGCGACTGCATGAACGAGAGCCTCAACAAGCTCGAGGGGCTGTCGTTTAAGGAGAGGCTGCGCTTGCAAGCGGCGGTGGCTGAGGCTTTAGTCGACGTGCCGCCGACAATCGGAAACAAGTCAATCGAGCAGTTTCGCGGCGATCTGGCGGCCAATGTTCCGACGATCGCCATCTCCACCGCGAAGGCTCTGCACGAAAAGCTGAAGCACCAGGTCAGGCCGAGCGATTTTCGGATCGCGGTCAACCAGATCGACGACACCGACTTCGCCGTTGACGCTGACTTGCAACAGCGTTTCAGTCTGAGCGAGCGCCAGTCACACGATGTCATCGAAAAGGCCCCGAAGGGCGGCATAAGTCGATCCAGCGCGACCGACCTGACCCGCACAGGTGGGTTGCTACTCTGACGGATGCCCGAATTCCTGCTCCTCATGCTGGGGATGTTCGTCGCTGCGGTCCGATCGCGCCGGGATCTCGCGTTCGAGAATCTGGTCCTCCGCCATCAGCTCCAGGTCGCGTTGCGCACCAACCCGCATCCTCGCCTCCGGGCTCCGGATCGAGTCCTGTGGGTCTGGCTTCGCCGCCTCTGGCCTGACGGTTGGCGACAGCAGCTCCGTCTGGTGCAGCCGGAGACGGTTCTGCGCTGGCACCGGAGGGGTTGGCGCCTCTACTGGACGTCGAAGTCGCGAACCCGGCTCGGTCGTCCCCATCTCAGCGCTGAGTTGAGAGAGCTCATCGCCCGGATCTCGCAGGAGAATCCCCTCTGGGGGACCGAGCGCTTGCGGGGCGAGCTGCTAAAGCTGGGCATCGTGGTGAGCAATCGTTCCATCCGCCGATACCGATGGCGGAAGCCGAGGCCGCTGGGGAGCCAACGCTGGCGAACCTTCCTCTCGAATCAGCTGCGCGGCATCTGGGCCGCCGACCTGTTCGTCATCCAGACCCTGACCTTCCGGACCCTCTACGTCTTCTTTTGCATCCGCCACGAGCGGCGAGAGCTGCTCCACTACAACGTCACCGCCAGTCCGACTGCCGCCTGGATTTGGCACCAACTCTTGGAGGCGACGCCCTAGGGCCGGCAGCCGAAGTACCTCATCCATGACCGAGACGCCGCGTACGGCGGCGACTTTGACCGTCAGCTGGCGAGTCTGGGCATCGCCGGCGTGCGGACCCCGCCCCGGGCGCCGAATGCCAACGCCGTGGCCGAGCGAATCGTACGGACCATTCGGACCGAATGCCTCGACCACCTGGTCGTGATCGACGAGCGCCACCTGCGGGTGGTGCTGGGCGAGTTCGCGGATTACCACAACCGCGACCGACCGCATCGCAGCCTCGGGCTGCAGAGTCCGCCTCCCGGCAGCGTCCGAGTCCGTGGCCGGGTGGTGTCGCGTCCCGTCCTGGGCGGCTTGCACCACGTCTACGCTCGAGCCGCTTGAACGCGGATGGAGTTTTGCCGTCCTTCGACCTCCTCGGCGAGATCCTCGGCGAATTCGTCGCTTACATTACAACGGGGACCGGCCGCGCCGGAGCCTCCGGTTGCAAACTCCCGAGCTCAAGCAGCGCGCCATGGGCCGGACGCTTGGCTGCCGACCCATTCTGGGCGGCCTACATCACAGCTATGAGTGGGCTGCCTGAATTTTGCCCTCCGACAGCCCATCTCGGACGTCCGCAGACTTCTGGCTGGTTGTCCGGGGAGCACTTCCGGGTGTTCCGCGATACGGCGTTCCTGATTCCGTCGTCTGTGACCGACCCGCTCGGGAAAGGTCAGGTTAAGGCGACCAAGCTTGGCTCTCGCGTGGACATCTAGCTCGATCCGATCACGCCGCCCTTTCGTCCATACGCCGTCCCGACCCAGGACCACGGCCACGCTATCCTGGCGAAACTCCGCGGCCGCCTCAGGCGTCTTGGCCGGGCGCTTGCCGCCTGATTACCCGCTCTCGCTGATCAAAGGGGAGAGTCCGGCCTCCTAGTGTCAGCGAGGCCGGACTCGATTGCTAGTCGAGAACCTACGGGAGCGGAGTCTCCTGGAACTGCAACTCTGTTGTTCCAAAGAAGCCATTCAGGTTGGCATGTCCGACGAGGACCGGTAGCAAGGAATCGTAGTCGGTGAATGTGGGCGGTGGCGAACCAGGGAGGGTCGCACAGAACGTGGTCTGGCTGGCGGGATGGGTCACGGCAGTACCCGAGATGAACCAGTCCGGGCCGCCGGTGAAGGTGCTGAAGCTCTCCTGCCATGCCGGCTGTCCCGCTTCCGGCATCAGGTCGAGGCTTACTTCGCAGGTGCCGGAGAAAACCCCAGGCAGGTGGAAGTATTCAGCGAACTCACAGTCTCCAGTGGTGCCCGAAGTCGCCAGGCCAGCGCTAAATGTCGTGCCACCCGCCAGGTCACACCATCCCCAGAAGCCATAACCAGGGGCGGTGCCTGAGAAAGTGAGCTGCCAGTTCGCCTGGCCATAAGCCAGCGCGGGAGTTGTCGCGGCTATCCCGATCGAAACGGCGGCGAACAGTCCCAACAGAGCTCGCGGAACGATTCTCTTGAGCATCGCTCTCCCTCCTCATGCACCCTGAGCCCCCTATGGATCGCATTCTGAGACGAAGAGCAAACGCAGTCAAGCCGAGCAGTGGCGCTCAGACGGGGGCAGTCTCCCGCAACCCTCTCCCCCTAAATCCGTCCAAACGGGCAGCCTTGCCCAATCCCGAGGAGGTGTTCACCCATGCCGGCGTCTTCTGCTGCTGTCGACGACCCGCTGGCTGGGCTGCATCCGGACGTCGCCGAGGTCGTGCGCGTCTGCGCTGGGATCGAGGTGCGGCGGCTGACTTCGCCTCGTGAGCGGGAGACACCACTCGAACTCGGAGGCCGAGATGCGCGGGCAAAGTCCCGAGATCGTGAGGCCGGTGCCCACCAGGGAGACGCCTGAGATGGCGCGGTCTAGAACGAGTGTCGGCATCAATAACACCCTGGCCGTCAGACATGGCTCGCAATCTCCCGCGATCGTGGCACTCAATACGCCGGCGGTGGTGCGCGATGTGATCAACGCACTCGCGGCCGAGATCCCGTACTTAGACCCGGCTGACATGCTGCTAGTCGAGCAGACCGCCAGGCTGCCGACTCGCATCCGCCTGATCGAGGACCACCTGGACCGCTTGGGCGGGTGTCGGAGGGCAAAAGTCGCGCCTGATAGCGGAGAAGGCCCAACGGCTATCCTTCGGCGGTGCTTGAACTCCTTTCGTTGATCATCCGTACGACTCGGTCTGCAGTCCGCGGTCGGAAGGACCTGATCTTGGAGAATCTCCTA
>DASPYG010000041.1:0-9857 GCA_035636885.1 Candidatus Nitrosopolaris sp. | reverse complement strand
GTGCTCTCCGCTCACGTCGTGGCGCTCGACGCTGCCGTTGCGGTCGCGCAGCTCAAACGTCTCGCCGCTCGCGACGAACTCGCTGATCACGTGGTCCGCCTCTGTAATGAACCCGCCCGGGTCCTCGCGCAGGTCGAGCACGATGCCCTTCGCGTCCGGGAGTCCCGAGGTCAGAGCTGAGTGGAACTCGTCGGTCGTCGTGGTCGTGAACTGGTAGATACGCACGTAGAGAATGTGATCCGCAATCGTTGCCGATCGCACCGACGGCACCTGGATCTCAGCGCGCGTGATCGTGACCGAGAACGTATCGCTGCCCCGAGATATCGTCAGGGTCACCTTTTCCCCGTTGGGCCCCTGTATCAGCGCAGCGGCCTGATCGGCGGTGATGCCTTTCATGTCCTTGTCGCCCACCTTCACGATCTGGTCGCCTGACTGCAGCCCCGCCGCAGCCGCAGGTGAACCGGGCACGGTGCCGGTGATCACCGGGTATGTGGAGCTGAAGGTGAGATAGATACCGATCCCCGAATACTTGCCCGTGTACACCTGCTGCAAGCGCTTGTACTGGTCGGGGTCGTAGTAAGCAGAGAAGGGATCGCCGAGGCTGGCGACGAGTCCCTGCACGGTGCCATGCGACAGTTTCTTCGGGTCCACGTTGCCGTCGACGTAATCAGCCTGGATCAAGCGGATGGCTTGCTCCAATTCAGTGGTGTCGACCTTGCCGGCCGAGTGATGAGCAACATATGGCAGGGCATCGGGGAACGACTGGTCCGTATAAACCCCAAGTCCGAAGCCAAAGCCGAGTCCGATCACGCCGACGATCAGCACGGCAACGCCCCAGAGGACGTCGCGTCTCATGTCAGCAGACTAACGAAGTCGTGACGGCGGGATCGTCAGCAGCCGAGCCAGATGCAGGGGTTTCGCGGGTCGTTGTTGACGCGGATCTCGAAGTGCAGATGAGGTCCCGTCGACCACCCGGTCGATCCTTCGAAGCCGATCAAATCACCGCGAGCGACGATCTGGCCGCTCACAAGTCCGGGCTGATATGCGGCGAGGTGGCCGTACACGGTGGAGTAACCGTTGCCGTGGATCATCAAGATCATGTTGCCGTAGCCGATCGAGCCGGGATAGAAGTAGATGATGCCCGTGTCCGCGGCCACGATCTGAGTACGGTTCGGCCCAGCGATGTCGAGACCCGTGTGCTTTCGATGCGGATATGGGCAGGAGGGGTCGTACATCTCGAGCCAGAGGGTCACGCAGCCGAAGGGTTGACTGATGCAGCCGAAGTAGCAAGCCGGCTCGGGCCATTCGAACTGCCCGGTGCCGCCGCCATGCGCCGCCGCCGCGGCATCGTACTTCTGCGAGAGTGTGGCGACCTGCGCATCGATCGCCTTGCGCTGCGCCTCCAGCTGCCGGTACTGGTCGCTCAGCTGGGCCTCGAGCTTCTGCTGCTGAACAAGCGCAGCCTTCTGGGTTGCCTGGTTCTTCTGTAGCTCAGCCTGCGTCGCCTGCAGCTGCTGGAGCAGAGCCGCCACCTCGCTTCTCTGGTTGCCCAGGTCGGCATTGGTCTGCTCGAACTGCGCTCGCTCGACTCCGATGTCATCGATCAGACGGCGGTCCGAGGCGGCGACCTGCTCGGCGCCCACCATCCTGTTCATCAGGTCATTGAACGTGTTGGCAGTCAGGATGAGCTCGACGTAGTTCACCGACCCGTGGTCGTCCACGTAGCGAAGTCGCTGGTCGAGAAGGGCGGCGCGCACGCTCACCTCGGCATGCAGGCGGGTAAGGCTGGCCTCGGTGAAACGGATCTTGCGGTCGAGATCGTCGATCGCGGCCTGGGTCTTGGCGATCAAAGCCTGCTGTGCGGCGATCTGCGCATCGAGGTTCTTGATGATGACCAGGAGCGCGTTGATCTGACCTTCGGCGGTGCTGATCTTGTGCAGCACGGCCACCATCTGCTGCTCGCTGGTGACCTGCTGGCCGATGCCGGCGTTGTAGTTCACGCACGCCTGGTAGACATCAGGCGGATCGCCCGGATAGCAGTAGATCGCCTGCGAGACCTGCATGGACAGCGGTATCCACAACACGGTCGCGGTGATGATCGCGGCGACGATCCTCCTCATCAGATTCTCACGAACCGGCGAACGCCGATGTAGCTCCCGACGGCGCCCATGAGCGCGCCGCCGAGGAGGAGGTCGCGGGCGAGGCTCGACAGGAAGGCCGGGTCGTACGAGAGCGGGATGAAGGCGATGTCATTCTTGAATTGCTGGACCGCCGGCGGGTACGCGATGACGAGCAGCAGCAGCGCGATCGAAGCCGCGATGAGGCCCGTCATCACGCCCTCGATCACGAACGGTCCCCGGACGAACCATTCGGTGGCGCCGACCAGCTTCATAACCTCGATCTCCTTGCGGCGGTGATAGACAGCCGTGCGGATCGTGTTCATCACGATCACGACGGAGACGATCACGAGGATGACAAGCAGGCCGGCGCCCGCGAGGCCGAGCCACTGCGACAGCTGGAGCATGCGATTGACGAAGTCGCCCTGGTAGTTGGTGGGATTGGTGGGATCGACGCCGGACCACTGTCGCGCCATCGAGTCGATGGACGCCACATCGGACAGGTTGCGCACGCGGACCTCGAGCTTGGCGTCGAGCGGATTGCCGTCGAGCTGCTGCGCGAGCACGGCGTTGTTGGGGTCCTTGGTGAAGTTGGCGAGCGCCTGGTCCTTGGTGATGAATCGCACGCTCGCCACCCGCGGATCCGCGGTGAGCTGCTGCTGAAAACCGTAGACGCTCTGCAGCGGGGTGTCGTCAGCGACGTTGACGGAGATCACGCTCACCTTCTCGCGGAAACCGTCCAGCACCTGCGAGAAAGCGTGACCGACGAGAAGGTTGACGCCGCCGAGAATCAGGATGAGCGTGATCGACAGAACCGCGGCCAAGCTGACCGCAAGGTTCCGCCAGAAGCTCTGCCAGGCGCTATTGAGCGCGAACTTGAGATTTCGAAACATCGTCGTGGTACCTTCCTGAACGGTCGTCACGAGCAATCTGACCAGCGTCGATCGCAACCACGCGGCGGCGGAGTAGATCGACGATTTCACGGTTGTGCGTCGCCATCACAACGGTGGCGCCCCGCGCGTTGATGCGCAGGAAGAGCTGCATGATCTCCCACGCCGTGGCAGGATCCAGGTTGCCCGTGGGCTCGTCCGCGATGATCATCCTCGGCGCGTGCACGAGCGCTCGCGCGATTGCGACGCGCTGCTGCTCGCCACCCGACAGGTTCGAGGGATACGTCTGCTCCTTCCCCGCCAGACCTACGGTGTCCAGGGCCTCGGCGGCCCGTGACTGCACCAAGCGGTCGGGTTCGCCGAGAACGCGCATGGCGAAGGCCACGTTTTCGTACACGGTCAGGTTGGGCAGCAGCTTGAAGTCCTGGAAGACGAGGCCGATCTTGCGCCGGTAGTACGGCAGCTTCCGCCGCTTCATGCGGCCGATCTCGACGCCGTCCACGAAGATCTTGCCCTTGGTCGGCTTCTCCTCCCTGATGAGGAGCCGCACAAGCGTCGACTTGCCCGCGCCAGAGGGGCCGACCAAGAAGAGGAAGTCGCCCTCGGGCACGACGAGATTGATGTCGCGCAGGGCTTCCGTGCCGGTCGGGTAAGTCTTCCAGACGTGCTGGAAGCTGATCACGGGCCGGCTGTCGAAATCCGGTGTTAAAACCATAAGCTGGATCTTTTGCTTTGACGTTTCGCGCCGGCAGGCGCGACTGGCTAAGTCGCGGGCAGTATAACTCATGCCCCCGGATGCTCCAAATGCCATCCGTCGAGATCAACCAGCTAGTAAACGAAGGCAGGCGCATTAGCTTGCGAAAGCGCCCTCGAGGCGCGTCGGGCTAGCTTCCGGAGCCGCTGCCGGAGGCGTTGCCTGCGCCGTTGCTGGAGCTCAGGCGCCAGCGCAGCCAGGCTTCGATGAAGGGGTCGATATCGCCGTCGAGGACGGACTGGGCGTTGCCGACCTCGAGGCCGGTGCGGACGTCCTTCACCAGCGTGTAGGGCTGCAACACGTAGTTGCGAATCTGGGAGCCGAACTCGGCGGGCATGACCTGGCCGCGAATCTGGTCGAGGTGCTCAGCGGCCTCCTGCTGCTGGCGCTGAAACAGGCGTGCTTTCAGCACCTTCATCGCCATTTCGCGGTTCTTCATCTGCGAGCGTTCGTTCTGGCACGTGACCACGATGCCCGTCGGCAGGTGCGTGATGCGAATCGCCGAGTCGGTCTTGTTGACATGCTGCCCACCGGCGCCTGTCGAGCGATATGTGTCGATGCGGAGATCCTGCGGGTTGATCACCACCGCACTCTCGTCCGTGCTCTCCAGCTCTGGCATCACCTCGACGAGCGCAAATGACGTGTGGCGCCGGTGGTTCTGGTCGAAGGGCGAGATGCGCACGAGCCGGTGCACGCCGTGCTCTGAGCGCAGCAGCCCGTATGCGCGCGGGCCGCGCACGATGAACGTGACGCTTTTCAGCCCGGCCTCTTCGCCGGGTGACTGGTCGATGACCTCGACCTCGAATCGATGACGCTCCGCCCACTTCATGTACATCCGCATGAGCATCTCGACCCAGTCCTGAGCCTCCACCCCACCCTGGCCTACAGAGATCGTCACGACGGCGTTGTGGTTGGCGTACGGATCGGTGAAGAGCAGGTCTAGCTCGCGCGAGCGCAGCTCGGCCGCCAGCTTCGCCTCTTCGCCGGCCACCTGCTGGGCGAGCTCGGGATCACCCGACGCCAGCTGGTCGAGCTCGATCAGGTCACGAGCGCGCCTCTCGAGCTGGTCCCATGTGCGCGCGAGCTCTCTGTATTCGGAGGCTTCGCGCGCGAGCGCGCCGGCGCGGCGGGAGTCATCCCAGGCACCAGGCTGCGTTAAGAGCTGATCTAGCTCGTCCGCACGCTTGATCTTCGCGGGCAGGTCAAAGATGCTCCTTGAGCTGGAGTATCCGATCCAACAACTCTTTCGGGCTCAGCTGGACGTCCATTAAATCTCCTGTTGAGGCGTGGCCAGGTTGGCCCGGCTGCGCCGGGCTAAGACTCCGCGTGCTGCACGGCAGCCAATCGGCGCCAGGAGAGGGGGTTCACCGCAAGGGGGACCTGTCCCCCTTGCGCTACCTGCCGTGACACCTTTTAAATTTCTTGCCCGACCCGCACCAGCACGGGTCGTTGCGCCCCAGCTTAGCGGCCGCGGCACCGCCCGAGCCCGCGGCTGCGCCCGCGGGAGCCAGCCGGCGAGCCTTCTTCGGCGCGCCGTTGCTGCCGGCGCCGCCGGCACCGTCGGGGTCGCCGGGTCCGCTCTCCAGGACCTGGCGCACGATCGGCGGCGGCGGTGTTGGCGGCGCGTTGCGCTGGACCTGGACGCGAAAGATCCCCGCCACGATCGAGCCCTGGATGCGATCGCGCAGCTCGTTGAACATCTCGAGCGCCTCGTTCTTGTACTCGACGAGCGGGTCGCGCTGTCCGTAGGCACGCAGGCCGATGCCTTCGCGGAACTGGTCCATCTGCGTGAGGTACTCCATCCACTGCCAGTCGATCACCTGGAGCATCACGTCCTTCTCGACCAGCGGCATCAGGTCGGCGCCGATCTCCTCGACCTTCTTGTCGTACGCCTCAGCGGCCGCGGCATTCAGGTGATCGGCCAGAGCGACACGGCCCTGCGCCAGCACTTCCTCTGGAATCTGCGAGCCCGGCGCGATCGGCAGGTAAGCGGACAGGTACTTGATCAGAGCCTCCATGTCCCAGTTCTCGGGATGTCTGCTCTCACAGTGCACCTCGATGCCCTTGTCGACGATCTCGCGCACGTACTCGAGGATGTTGCCGCGGGCATCGGCGCCCTCGAGCACCTTGCGCCGCTCCTCGTACATGATCTGACGCTGCTTGTTCATCACGTCGTCGTACTCGACCACGTGTTTGCGGGCATCGAAATGCATGCCCTCGACCTTCTTCTGTGCGCCCGCGATGGACCGCGCCACCCAGGGGTGCTCGATGGGCTCGACCTCGAGGCTGTCCATCAGCCGGCCGATGCGATCGGCGGCGGGGCCGAAGATCTTCATCAGGTCGTCCTCGAGCGAGATGAAGAACTTGCTCGAGCCGGGGTCGCCCTGACGGCCGGCGCGGCCGCGGAGCTGGTTGTCGATGCGCCGGCTCTCGTGGCGCTCGGTGCCGATGATGTGCAGCCCGCCGACGTCTGTCACGCCTTGTCCCAGGACGATGTCAGTCCCTCGCCCTGCCATGTTGGTGGCGATCGTGACCGCCGCGGGCTGGCCCGCCTCGGCGATGATCCCCGCCTCGCGCTCGTGCTGCTTGGCGTTGAGCACGTTGTGCTTCACGCCTCGCCTCTCCAGCATTCGCGCCAGGCGCTCCGACTTCTCCACCGAGACCGTACCGACCAGCACGGGCCGCTGCTGCCGGTTCATGTCGACAATCTCTTCGATCACGGCCTCGAACTTCGACTTCTCACTCTTGTAAATCACGTCAGGGCTGTCGAGTCGGACCATCTGGCGGTGGGTCGGGATGGGGACCACGTCGAGCTTGTAGATCTTGTGGAACTCCTCTGCCTCGGTCATCGCCGTACCGGTCATGCCCGCGAGCTTCTCGTACTGGCGAAAGTAGTTCTGGACCGTGATGGTGGCGATGGTCTTCTGCTCCTGGAGGACCTTGACGCCTTCTTTGGCCTCGACCGCCTGGTGCAGTCCATCGGACCAGCGGCGTCCAGGCATCGTGCGGCCGGTGAACTCGTCGACGATGATCACCTCGCCGTCCTTGACCAGGTAGTCGCGGTCGCGCAGGAACAACGCCTTCGCCTTCAATGCCTGGTTGATCTGGTGAGCCTCGATCACGTTCTCGAGGTCGTAGATGTTGCGGATGCCCGTCCAACGCTCCATCTTCCCGATACCCTGCTCGGTCAGCGAAGCGGACTTGTGCTTGAGGTCGACCTCGTAGTCGTCGCCCTCCGCAAGGCGCCCCGCCCAGCGCGCGTACTCGTAGTACTTATCGGTCGACTCTTCTGATTGCCCGGAGATGATGTGAGGCGTACGCGCCTCGTCGATGAGGATCGAGTCGACCTCGTCGACGATCGCGTAGTGAAGCTTGCGCTGGCTGCACTGGTTGAGGTCGCGCGCCATGTTGTCGCGCAGGTAGTCGAACGCAAGCTCGGAGTTGGTGGCATACGTGATGTCGGCCTGGTAAGCCTCTTTCTTGGTTGCGGGCCGCAGGTGCTGCAGGCGGCTGTCTGGATGGGTCTCGTCGAGGAACTCAGGGTCGTAGACGAACGTCCCCGCCGTGCCGACGTTGACGCCGACGGACATGCCCAGCAGGTGGTAGATAGGCGCCATCCAGCCCGCGTCCCGGCGGGCGAGGTAGTCGTTGACGGTGACCAGGTGGACGCCCTTTCCGGCCAGAGCGTTCAGGTACAGGGCAAGGCTCGCCACGAGCGTCTTGCCCTCTCCGGTCTTCATCTCGGCGATCTTGCCTTGGTGCAGGACGATGCCTCCCACCAGCTGGACGTCGAAGTGCCTCATGCCGATCGTTCGCTGGGCTGCCTCGCGGCAGAGGGCGAAAGCCTCGATCAGGAGCTCGTCGGGATCCTCGCCGTCGACGGCGCGCTTGCGCAGCTCTTCCGAGCGTTCACGGAGGCCGGCGTCGTTCAGGGCCTTGAGCTCGGGCTCGATCTCGTTGGTCGCGGATGTCACCGCGAGGTGGCGCTTGATCTCCCGCTCGTTCGGGTCCAGGAGCTTGGTCAGGTTCAGCATGGGGCTAGTGGACTGCTCCGGCCGAACGGGTTGCATCTCGGGGCAGGCGACCGCTAGGGCGCCGGTCCGGGCGCCGAGACGAAGGAATGGGTGGCCCTAGGAGGAGCGCATACCTTTGGGGTCCCCGCGCGAAGCGCGGGAGGATGCGACGGGCCGGGCCCCATGACGCACGTATCGGCGTCCTGAGCCCCGAGATGCTGCCCGGGCGGTCGGTGCGGTCCACTAATCTAGGGTACCCGGACCCGTTGGGGAGGAAACCCCTCTAGGGGATGACGGGCTCGATGATCGCCACAGTGCCGTCGGCCCGCCGGAACGCGATCTGGATGCCGCCGGAGAACTCGTCGAGGAAGACGTGGAAGGCCTGGCCGTCCGACTCGAGCTCGGCGATCGCCTGCTCGATCGACTCTGGGAGCAGCTTCATGCGGATCCGTTCCGGCTCCGCGTTTCGCCGTGGTGCGCGCTCCTCCGGCTCCGGAATCCGAAGCGGAGACACCTCGAGGTGGCGATGGGTGCGCTTCTCCTTGAGCTTCATCACCTGGCGGTCGATCTTGTCGAGCGCGAGGTCCAGAGCCGCCTGAGCGTCCACGCCACGCTCGTGCGCTGAGAGCACCGGCGTGCGGCGCCCGCTCACGTGTACGTTGATTCGGCACACGATCGTCCCCAGGCCGAAGCGCTTGTGCTCTTCGGAAAAGTCCACGTCGGCGTCGGCCACCTTCCCAAAGTGACGCTCGAGGCGAGCCAGCTTGCGCTGCGCGTACTCCTTGATCTCGGGCTTGAGGCCGTCCGTGCGGTCGTTGAGAACGACCTTCACAGCGTGAGTATAGGTCTGAAAATGCGCCCCGCGCTCGGCCGGAGAAGTCGCTAGCGCGCCGAGGGCTTGTATCCGGGAGGCGGCGGGAAGAGCGCCGTGATCTCCTTCGGCAGCGGAATCCCCTGCGTGAAGATGCGATCGAGGATCTTCGGTCGCAGGCCGGTCGGCTTGAACTCCGCGATCACCTTGCCGTCGGGCGTCGCACCCTTCTGCTCGAGGATGAAGACATCCTGCATCGTGATGATGTCCTGCTCCATGCCGATCACCTCGGTGATCTGGGTCACTTTGCGCGAGCCGTCTCGCAGGCGGTTCAGCTGCACGAAGAGGTTGATGGCGCCGGCGATCTGCTGGCGGATGGCGCGGACGGGCAGATCGACGCCGGCCATCAGCACCAGAGTCTCGAGTCGAGCCAGAGCGTCGCGCGGGGTGTTGGCGTGGATGGTGGTCATCGAACCGTCATGGCCCGTGTTCATGGCCTGGAGCATGTCAAGGGCTTCGCCGCCACGGCACTCGCCGACGACGATTCGCTCCGGGCGCATGCGCAGTGAGTTGATGACCAGGCGCTGGATGGTGATCTCGCCTTCACCGTTGATGTCCTTCGGACGCGTCTCCATGCGGCACACGTGCTCCTGGTGGAGCTGGAGCTCGGCGGCGTCTTCGATGGTGACGATGCGGTCCTCGACCGGGATGAAACCGGAGAGGACGTTGAGAAAGGTGGTCTTGCCGGTACCAGTACCGCCCGAGATGACGATGTTGGCCTTGGCCAGCACAGCGGCCTTCATGAAGCCGAAACCGGCTTCGTTGCAGCTGCCGAACCGGATCAGGTCATCGACCTGGAAGGGGTCACGAGAGAATTTACGGACCGTGAGCAGAGGCCCGTTGAGCGCCAGCGGTCGGATGACGGCGTTGACGCGGGAGCCGTCGGCCAGACGGGCGTCGCACAGCGGCTGGCGCTCGTCGATTCGGCGACCGACGGTGCGGACGATGAACTGGATGACGTTGAGGAGCTGGTCCTCGTCCACGAACTTGATGTTGGTGAGGACCACCTTGCCGCCCATTTCAACGTAGACGTGGTCGCTGCCGTTGACCATGATCTCGGTTACGCGGTCGTCACGAATCAGGGGCTCGATCGGCCCAAGCTGCTGGTAGTACTCATCGATATTGATTCCGGGGATCCGAACTGCCATTCGTCAGCCTCCCGCTGTGATCCAGACGCCGACCAACTATACGGTTTGGGCCCACGACCTTCAT
>DASPYG010000040.1:0-30507 GCA_035636885.1 Candidatus Nitrosopolaris sp. | reverse complement strand
CGCGCATACCGGTTCATATCCAAGTCGGAATCGACGTCAGTGCGTGCGCGCCGCAGCCCGAACCTCGTTGAGGCGTCCTGTCTTGACGTCGTAGACGAAGCCTCGAACGCTTGTCTTGTTTGGAATGAACGGGCTCGCTTCGATGCGCGCAATCGATTGCTTCACGTCGGCCTCCGGGCTGGCGAACGCCTCGAGCGCAAACGATGGCCGGATGCCGACCTCGGATTCGATCTTCGCCTTGACGTCATCGTCTTTGAAGGTGAGCATGCCGCAGTCGGTGTGGTGGATGAGGATGATCTCTTGCGTGCCGAGAAGCCGCTGTGAGATGACCAGCGATCTGATGGCATCATCCGTGGCGACCCCGCCGGCATTACGAATGACGTGGGCTTCGCCTTCCTCGAGTCCAAGGATCTTATGGGTGTCGAGGCGCGCATCCATGCACGCAAGTACCGCGACCCGCTTAGACGGCGGCATCGCCAGGTCGCCTTTCTTGAACGAACGGGCGTAATTCTCGTTGTTGCGGATCAACTCGTCAGTGACGCTCATCGATTTGCACCTCCATGAAGCAGCGCAGGGCGCTCAGGGACTGCGATATCGCGATACGGCGAGACCGAGCAGGTCTTGCCTGGATCTCAGACCACAGGGGTCAGAGCGCCGACGAGCAACCGCCTAAGTCCACATCCAGCCGACGGGTGAGAGCGATGCCCACTGGTCTCATTGCACCATAAGACATTTCCGGGCTCGAGCGCGATCGCCTCGAGCTCCACGCCAATCGCCTCGGTGCGAGGCGTGATATAGCTGACGCATGAATCGATTCTTCGACGAGCTTGGTGAGCGGTGGGTTGCGGCAGGGAAGCGTCGTTCGGTCGAAATCGAAGCCCCTTCCCTCGACGCTGAGCTGGCGCTCGAACTGTTGGAGTTGGCGCGCGTGGCGGCCCGGACCCAGGAGCGACGCTTCGCCCCGCTCGCGTGCTTCACGGCTGGGGTTGCGGCCGAGCGCCTTCGCACTGCGAAGAGCGGAGTCGACGACGCGGCGGTGGCGGCTTTCATCCAGGACGTCAGGCGGGAGCTGGAGACGGAATACCCCGTCCCGTCTAGCGAACGCTGATCACCGGCAATTGCCGGAAGCTCTGCACCGACACCCGCGCCGCGATCGCCGAAGCAACGTCGCGGAACGCTTTCGCGCCGGCCGAGTCTGGGCGGGACACCACCACAGGCGCGCCGGCATCGGCTTCCTCGCGGATCACCTTCTCGAGCGGTATGCCGCCGAGGTAAGGGACGCCGAGGCGCTTCGCCGCGCGCTCCGCCCCACCGTGGTCGAAGATGAAGTGCTCCTCGCTGCACCGGCCGCAGACGAACCAGCTCATGTTTTCGACGAGGCCCAGCGGCGTCACGTTCAGCCCGCGAAACATCTGCAGGGCCTTGACCGCGATGTTGAGCGCGGAGGCTTGCGGCGTGCACACGATGGCGACGCCTGAGAGGGGAACCGCCTGAGCGAGAGTCAGCGAGGCGTCGCCGGTGCCGGGTGGTAGATCGATGACGAGATAGTCGAGCTCGCCCCAGTGAACGTCGCTGAGCATCTGCTCGATCGCCCGCGAAACCATTGGTCCGCGCCAGACCATCGCCTTGTCAGCGCCGGCGAGAAAGCCGATCGACATCAGCTTGACGCCGAAGGCTTCCAGCGGCACGAGCTTGGAGTCCACCACCCTCGGCTCGCCCTGCACGCCCATCATGCCCGGGATCGACGGACCGTAGATGTCTGCGTCGAGCAGCCCCACCCTGGCCCCGCTGACACCCAGGGCGCATGCCAGGTTGATGGCGACCGTGGATTTGCCGACGCCTCCCTTTCCGGACGCGACCGCGATCACCTGCTTGACCCCCGGCAGCATCTGGTCGGGCCGGCGTCCGTTGAAGGCCGACCTTACGTTGGCTGTCATCTTCAGATCGACCGCGGTCACGCCTGGCAGGTCGGCGACCAGCTTATGAGCCATCGTCTGAAAACGGTCCCGAACCGGGCAAGCGGGCGTCGTCAGCTCGAACGTGAAGCTCACCTTTCCGTCGGCCTCGATGGCGAGGTCCTTGATCATGCCGAGGCTGACGACGTCACGGCCAAGGTCGGGATCCTGAATCGCGGCCAGCACCCCCAGGACCTGCTCCGAGGTTGGCGGCGCGGCCTGGCTGCCGTTACTGGGCACTGAAGATCACCGCGGCCCGAAGCGCGAGCACGCCTAGCAGAACCAGGAGCGACACCACGAGCGTATTGATGCCGGCGCGGGCGGCGACCGCCACTCCGGCAGCCGGACGGATACGCATCTCGCCCCTTGCCGCGACCAGCGACGACGCGATGCCGGCGAGGGCGAGCACCCAGAGTGGCAGCCAGGCCAGCGTCCGGCCCGCCGTGCCGGCGGCGGTGATCGTGATGAAGAACGCCACGAGCAGGACGAGCTCGAGCACCGAGAAATACCCATCCGCCTGGTGGAGGCGGCCCAGCGTGAATGCCGCCTGGGGGCGGTACCGGGTCATGAGCGCCATCAGGGCGGCCGAGCCGCTCAGGCCAGAGGCGACGAACAGGCCACCAAGCATCCACGTGTCGCTCCAGACGGGCTGGTTGCTGACGCTGAGAAGCACTCCGGTGTAGGACGCGATGAACAGCCCAAGGACGCCCCCGACGAGGTTGAACGCGCCGCCGAGGATGCCGCCGAGCGGGCGGCTGGGGTCGCCGGCAACGCTTCGGTCGCGGCGATCGAGTACGAAGGCCTCGATGGCTGACACGGTCGCGAAGAGGCCAAAAACCAAAAGCGCCCAGGCCCCGACCGACATCGGCGACCAGTACTTGAAGATGAGGCCCTGGTCGCCCGGCGTGACGTCGACGATCATGTGCCAGAACTTCCACCAGCTCGCTCCCAGGTCCAGCGTCAGGAGCAGCGGACAGACGAGCAGGGTGACGAAGCTGGCATAGAAACCGAGCCGCGCAGCGGCCTCGTCGCGAGGGTCGCCCACCAGGCGCAAGAGCGTCGCCAGCGCGTAGGATCCGCCGGTCAGGCCGGCGAAGAAAAAGTAGCCGAGGATGTACCACTGCCACTCTGGCGCGCGCACAAAGTGCTCGGCGGCCGCCAGGTACATCAGGCTGTTCCCCGCCGCCTGAAGGCGACGATCCCTGCGATCACGCCCAGCACCGCCGTCACGAATGCTCCGACGTAGCCACCGACGTCGTTGCGGGTCGGCAGCTTGGCGTTGTCGGCGTTGGGCAGCCCGTACGTCTCAGGCTTGTCCATGAGGAGAAAGAAGGCGTTGAGCCCTCCGTAGACCGTATCGTCGCGACCGTACAGCTGGGCCTGGGTGCTGCCTTGCGAGTGCAAGGCGGCGAGCCGCACGTCTGCTGCCTTCTGCAGGTCGGCGAGCGGGCCGAACTGAATCGACTGGGTGGGGCACGCCTTGGCGCAGGCCGGTTCGAGGCCGCCCTGCAGGCGGTCGTAACAAAGGGTGCACTTGTGCGCCGTGCCAGTGCTCTCGTTCATGGCGATCACGCTGTAGGGGCAGGCGGCGACGCAGTTGCGACAGCCGTTGCAGACGTCCTGCTGTATGAAGACGGTGTCGAACTCGGTGCGGATGATCGCGCCGGTCGGGCAGACGTCCATGCAGCTGGCGTGTTTGCAGTGCTTGCAGACGTCGGACATCATCAGCCACGCTCTGCCGTTGCCCGCGTCGGCTGTCTCTACCGGGACGTTGTCGATGAACTTCACGTGGCGCCAGTTCTGCGCGTCGAGCTGGCCCGTGTTGTCATAGCTGTCGGCGAGGAACTTCGGGTCGTTGCCCTGGAGCTGGTTCCATTCCTTGCACGCCACCTCGCACGCTTTGCAGCCGATGCAGATGCTCGTGTCGGTGAAGAAGCCGTACGACTCGCCGGGCTTGATGGTTGCTGCCATCGTTCAGAAGCCCATCAGGTTGGTGGTGATCTTGGAGAAGCCCTTATCCCTCGCATACAGGTCGAGCGGAAGGGCGGCAAGCTCATCGACCATGGGAATGGCCGCATGGTCCGCCAACAGGTCGATGTTGAGCAGGTAATGGCGGCAGCTTTCGCAGGCTTCGATGCGAACGTGAGGAAAGACCGCCTTGTTGTCTTTGCGATGATCGCCAAGCCTCCCTTCCAGCCCTCGCACCACGCTGCCGCGCTCGCCAGAGGCGTTGCCTTCCTCGTTGTAGATCGGCAGGCGCGAGCTCGAGTCCTCGCCGCAGCCCGGACACGTCATGCGGGCATAGCCCCAGGCGGCGTGACAGCGCGCGCAGGAGAGAAAGCGTCCGCCGGCCGCGAGATCTTCGTTCGCGACCGCGAAGTAGCTGAGCTGCGGGGGTCCTCCGCACATCGGGCAATGACGAGCGTCACGTGGCCCCATGCAGTAAGACGCGACCTCCGCACCCAGGGCTTCGAGCACCGGGCCTGTCGCGGCGCGCGCCACATACCGGTCGATCACGCCCTGTTCTTCACCCCCGATCCAGGCGGCGACGAGCCGGCGAGGATCGGTGCTCTCGAATCGATCCGCAACTCCCTCGCGCAGCTTCTGCGGACCGGCCGCGACGGTCACCTCGACCACCGCCGGCACCACCCTCTCGGCGACATAGGCGACAAGGTGAGAGGCGGCCGGTCCGGCCGAGATGGCCTCCTCATACGCTTGCTCCTGAACCCCGAGGAGCGCGCCGTAGAAGTCCAGCAGCTCGGCGGCGAAGAAGTATCGGGCGCGTAGGTCTCGAGTCCGGCCGCGACGGTCAGCGTATGGCCCGGCGCCGACGGCTGCCTGGGCCATCACATCTTCTCCAGGTTGACGAGGAAGGCTTTGAACTCGGGCGTGCGCGAGTTGGCGTCGCCGACGAAAGGCGTCAGAGCGTTGGCCAGCCAGTACCGGCCGTGGTTCGGGTCGGCGTCGGCGGAGATGCCGACGTAGCCCCAGTGGATCGGGATTCCGATCTGGTACACCTTCTGCCCCGCCACGGTCATCGGCCCGAGGCGCTTGGTTACGACCGCGAGCACCTCGACCTTCCCGCGCTTGGACGAGACCCGAACCTTGTCGCCCGTCTTGATGCCCTTGCTCTGCGCCAGCTCCCACGGGATCTCGACGAAGGGATCGGGCTGGAGCTGAACGAGGTGAGGAACGTGCTGCGTGACGTAGTGCTCGTGCTCGGTCAGCCGGTAGCTGGTGGCAATGTAGGGAAAGTCGGTGACAGTGCCGAACCGGTTCGGCCGCCCCGCAGCCTGGTCGTAGAGGAATGCAACAGGCGATGCGGATACTGCCGAGTGCAGCGGGTTGGCCACGGGTGACTCAACCGGCTCGTAGTGCTCGGGGAACGGCCCGTCGACCATCCCGTTGCTGAAGAGTCGACCGACCCCTTCCCCGTTCATGATGAAGGGCAGCCACGCTTTGGGGTCGTGGGGGTCCATGGTCGCCGGGTAGTCGGGCACGTCGCCGACCCATTTCGTTCCGTTCCATGATATTCCCGGTCTGGTCGCATCCCACGGTTTGCCGTCCAGATCGGCGGAGGCGCGGTTGTAGAGCACACGGCGGTTCAGCGGCCAGCTCCACGCCCAGTTCGGATAAAAGCCCATGCCGGTCGGGTCGTTGGTCTTCGGGTCCTGGATGCCCGAGCGGCGTTTCATCAGGTTGCCCGTGTCGGGATAGCTCCCCGTGTAGATCCAGTCCCCAGTCGTGGTGGTGCCGTCGTCCTTCAGGTTCGCGAATGAGGTCATCTGCTTGCCGGTGGACAGGTCCTTGCCGTTGATCTCCTTGGCGATCTCGTCGAGCGTCGGCTTCGTCGGGTCCTGATAGTCGAACGTCAGGGCCATGATCGGGTCTGGGAACTTGCCGCCGCTTGATTTATAGAGCGCCTTCACGCGTTGGAAGATGTCGGCGAGGATCCAGTGATCGTGGCGCGCCTGCCCCTGCGGCGGGAGGACCTGGTCCTTCCACTGCGACCAGCGGCCGCTGTTTACGAACGACCCGTCTTTCTCGATCCAGTGCGTGGCCGGAAGCATGAAGACCTCGGTCTGGACCTGGCCCGCATCCACGCCGGGGGCGTGCCAGAACTCGGAGCTCGTGGTTGGCAGCGCGTCCATGACCACGAGCCACTTGAGGTTGGCCAGCGCCTGCTGCACCTGGTTGCTGTCGGGCCCGATGCTGGCCGCGGTCATGCCCGATAGCATCACGCCCTGCATCTTTCCCTTCAGCGCCTGGTCGTAGATGGTCATCCACGACGCATTGCCGGCGGGCTTGGGCACGAAATTGAACGCGAACTCGTTGCCGTTGGTCGCGGCGGCTCCGTACCAGGCCTTCAGGGTGCTGACCATGAACTTGCCGTAGTTGATGCCGAAGAAATTCCACGAGTGGGGGTCGGATTTCTTCGGTGCGCTCTGCGCGACGTAGTCGGCGACCGTCTTCTGGCCTGGCGCCGGGATCTTGAGGTAGCCCGGCAGAATCTCCCACGAGATCGCGTGGTCGGTGTTGCCCTGGATGTTGGCGTGGCCGCGCTCGGCGTTCATGCCCCCACCAGGCCGGCCCATGTTGCCCAGCAGGAGCTGGAGCACGGCGCCTGAGCGGATCAGCTGCCCGCCGGTGGTGTGGTGCGTAAGGCCGACCGCGTAGACGATCGTCATCACCTTGTCGGGCTTGCCCATCTGGCCGACGAGGTCGGCCACCTTGTTGAACTGGTCGACAGGAATTCCCGTGATGCTCGAGACCACGTCGGGCGTGTAACGCGAGTAATGCGTCTTCATGAGCTGGAGCACCGTTCGCGGGTCCTGCAGGGTCATGTCGCGCTTGGCGAACCCGTCGTCGCCGACCTCATAGCTCCAGCTGCTGATGTCGTACGAGCGCTTGGCCGAGTTGTAGCCCGAGAACAGCCCGTCCGTGAAACCAAATCCCTGCTTGACGATGAAGGACGCGTTCGTGTAGTTGCGCACGTACACGTCGTGGGAGAGGTTGTTCTGCAGGATGTGGTTGATGAGCCCGCCGAAGTACGCAACGTCGGTGCCCGTGCGGATACGCAGGTACATGTCGGCGACCGCCGAGGTCCGCGTGAAGCGCGGATCTGCGTGGATGATCTTGGCGCCGCGATCGAGCTTGGCGCGCATGAACCACTGAAAACCGACCGGGTGCGCCTCAGCGGGGTTGGCGCCGTTGACCAGGATCAGGTCAGCGTTCTTGATGTCGCGCCAGTGGTTTGTCATCGCTCCCCTTCCGAATGTGGCGGCCAAACTGACCACCGTGGGGCCGTGTCAAACCCTGGCCTGCTGCTCGAGGTGTACCAGTCCCAGGCCCCGCATCAGCTTGGTGGCAAAGTAGCCCTCCTCCGAGCTGAATGCGGCGCCGCCCGCGAAGGCGATGCCTTCGGTTCGATTGACCACGTTGCCGTTCCCGTCCGTCGCCACGAAGCTCGCATCGCGCGACGCCTTGATGTTCTGAGCGATCTTGCCCAGCGCGAACTCCCACGAGACGCTCTTCCAGGCTGTGGCGCCGGCGGCGCGATACTGGGGCGATTCGATCCTTCGCGGCGACGTGGCCAGCTGCATCGCGGTTGCGCCCTTGGGACACAGGCGGCCTTCGTTGACCGGGCTGTCCGGATCGCCCTCGATCTGAAGCAGCTGCACCCTGCCGTCGCTGTTCTGACGGGTGTACGCGACCAGCGAACAGCCGACCGCGCAGTACGGGCAGACCGAATGTGACTCTTTGGCCCCCGCGATCCGCAGGTTCTGCTTGACCTTGGTGGATTCGGCGACCGCCACGTCGAAGCCGAGCCCGGCGGCCACAAGGGCGCCGGCGCCGGCCATTCCTACCTTCAGAACATCCCGACGTGTGACGTTCGGCAACGCAGTCAGTCTCCTAACCACACCCGGCGGAGCGACCTGACGCTATCTCAGCCCTGAATTGGTGTCAAGTTCTCAACCGGTTGACATCAAGAGGTCGGAGCGATCATCGGGTTCCGAGTTCCGGAGTAGGTCGACGATGCGGTCGCTCCACGGCACGATCACGCCGGTCGCCCCCACCCCCTCGTAGGCGCTGCGAGCGCTTGCCCAGGCATCGCGATCGGGCGGGGCGCCGATCGCCGCCCAAACCTCTACATGTGTGCCGACAGCGTCAGCGATCTCATCGGCCGACTCGACGGCCAGGATGACCCCGTCAGCAGACTCGTGTTTGGATTCGGTGGTGAGGATCTTCGATCCCGCCGCCCGCAGGACGGCGATGTGGTCGCTCACATTGCCCAGCTCAGGCAGCGCGACCACGGTCCGGCCGCGGCTGAGCGTCTGCAATGTGGCGACAGAGTGGCCCAGCCGCGATGAAGACCACTCGCGCATCGAGGTGAGCCGGCACCCGAGTCCGATGCGGTGGGTCACCGCCGCCATCGCGCCCAGCACGATCCACGGGTCGAGCGCGGTGTCGTCCAGCCAGATCGTGTCGGCGCCTGCGGCCTCTAGCGCGGTGACGTCCGCGAGGTACTCCCCCACATCACCGATCGTGGCCGGCAGCTGGACCGCGGCCTTCAGCATCCGTTCAAGGCTACTTCAAGACTGCGTTCACAGCCCGAGGTACGCCTTCCGCACACCGGGGTCGTCTTTCACCTCTCTGGCGGCCCCGCTCAAGGCGACCCTGCCGTTCTCCAGGACGTAAGCGCGGTTCGCCGCATCCAGCGCGACGAGCACATCCTGCTCGACGAGGATCAGGGCAGTGCCCTCGCGGTTGATCTCCCGCACGACCTCGATCAGGTGGTCGACGACCTTGGGCGCGAGGCCGAGCGACAGCTCGTCAATCATGAGCAGCTTCGGCCTGGCCATCATCCCGCGGCCGATGGCGACCATCTGCTGCTCGCCGCCCGACAGCGTGCCCGCCTCGCGAGACAGCTTGTCCTTTAGGGCTGGAAAGTGGCCGAGCACCCGGTCCATGTCGTGGCGGACCTCGGGGTCGCGCCGGAGGTACGCGCCCAGCAGGAGATTCTTTTCGACCGACATCGTCCCGAACAGGCGGCGTCCCTGGGGGACGTGGGCGACCCCTTTTCGCACGAGCGTCTCGGGACGCTCGTTGGTCACATCCGCTCCGGCCAACGTGATCCTCCCCTCCGCGGCACGGACCAGCCCGCTCAGCACGCCGAGCAGAGTCGACTTGCCCGCGCCGTTCGCACCGACCAGCGCCACGAGCTCGGCCGGTGCCACATCGAGGTCGATCCCAAAAAGCACGGGGCCGGCGTCGAAACCCGCCGTCAGCCCACGAACTTTGAGGAGGGGCTCAGGGCTTGAGGCGTTTTGCATAGCGCTCGCCCAGGTATGCCTGGATCACCCGCTCGTCACGCAGAACGACATCTGGCTCGCCCTGTGCGAGGACCTGGCCGAAATCGAGGACGATCGCCCGGCGGCAGATTCCAATGATCACGCGCATGACGTGCTCTATCAGCAGCACTGTCACGCCGGTCGCATGCACCGCCCTTACCATCTCCAGCGCCTCGTCGATCTCGACGTTGTTGAGCCCTGCCATCACCTCATCGAGGAGAAGCAGGTGCGGCCGGGTGGCCACGGCCCGCGCCACCTCGAGGCGCTTGCGGTCCGGGATGGTGAGGGCCGACACGGGATGGCCGGCCTTGGCGGCGAGCCCGACGAGCGCCAGTACCTCGTCAGCGATCTCGAACGCCTCCTTCGGCCTGCGGCGGGCGTCGGCGCTGCCGAACAGCGCACCGATCGCGGCGTTCTCACGCACGCTCATGGAGCCGAACGGGCGGACGATCTGGAAGGTGCGGCCGATGCCGAGCTTCGCGATGCGATGCGGCGCCATGCCCGAGATAGAGGCTCCCTGCCAGCGGATGTCGCCGCCGTTCAGCCTGTGCAGGCCGCTGATGCAGTTGAGCAGCGTCGTCTTGCCGGCGCCATTGGGGCCGATGATGCCGACGATGTCGCCTTTCGCAACCTCGAATGTCACGCCGTCGACGGCGGCGACGCCTCCGAATCGCTTGGTGACCTGCCGCAGCTCGAGCTGCGGCTGAGTGGAGGGAACGGGATCGCTCATAGCGAGGTTTCTCGAAGCGACCGCCGGAGGTAGGACAGGCTCAGCCGTGTACGGCCTCCGAAGAAGTCGATCACCCCGCGGGGCACGAAGATGACGACCGCGACGAGGAGCACGCCGAGGATCACCTGCGCGACGATGGGGCGCGCGGTATCCGAGACGAAGGGGATCTCCGCAGATACCGGCAGGCTGCCGCCGAGGAACTGGATCAGCAGCTGCAGAAGGACCGCGCCCGCCGCCGGGCCGAACACGGTGCCCGTGCCGCCAAGCAGAGCCATCAGGATCATCTGGACGTTGTATTCGATCGGAAACGCGTTGTCCTGGTTGATGAAGACGTTCCACTGCGAGAAGATCCCGCCGGCCAGCCCGGTCAGCGCCGCAGCGAGGGCAAAGGCCGCAACCTTGTAGGCGGTGGTATTGACGCCGATCACAGCGGCCGCCTCCTCGTTCTCGCGGATCGCGATCAAGCCGTAGCCAAAGCGGCTGCGCAGGACCCACCACGTGACCGCGATCGACAAGGCAGCCGCGAGCACCATCAGATAAAAAAAGAAGAGCCCGCGGTTGTCGACGGCATAGATGGGCAAGAACAATCCGCTGGCGCCGCCGAAGACCGGCTGGCCGCCGTACTCGACGTTCTGGACCAGCTCGCCCACGGCCACGCCCACCCCGAGGCTCGCGACGGCGAAGTAGTGTCCGCGCAGCCTGAGCAGCGGAAGCCCGACCAGGGTGGCGAAAGCGGTGGATACGACCGGCGCGACCGGCAGCGCGGCGAGGAACGGCCACTTCGCCTTGGCGATGAGCATGCCGGTCGTATAGGCGCCGATTCCAAAGAAGGCCACGTTGCCGAAGGCGGCGTAGCCCGTGATCCCACCGATGATGTTCCAGGCGGTCGCCATGACGACGAACATCGCGATGAACGTCGCGATATGGAACCACAGCCGGTCCGCAAGGAGCGGAGCACCGGCTGATTGCGCGGCGTCCAGAGAAGTCAGCGGGGCCAGCAGTGCGTATCCGGCGACGATCACGCCCAGGATCAGCAACATGCGTCGCCAGCGGCGATCGGTATCGCCCGTAGGTTTGATCACCTCAGGCGGCCCATGAGGCCCTGGGGGCGCGTGACCAGCACCACCACCATGAGGCCGAAGGCGATCGCGTTGGCGAATACGGACCCCGAGCCGGGGATGGACTGGCCGAAAGCCTCGACCAGGCCGAAAGCCAACCCGCCGACCACGGTGGCGCTGACGCGCCCCAGGCCGCCCAGGATCACGACCACGAAAGCCTGCAGCGTATAGGGCTCGCCGGCTGTCGGCGTGATCGCCTGGATCATTGCGATCAGGCCACCCGCGACCCCGGCGCAGGCCGCGCCCAGGCCATATGTCACCGCGTATGCGTGGCGCAGGTCGATGCCGACGAGCTGGGCCGCATCGCGGTCGGCCGCGATCGCGTTGATCGCCAGTCCGATCCGGGTCCGGTTCAGGACGAACGCGAGGGCCGCGGAGAGGGCGATGGCCACGCCGAGCGAGATGAGCGGGACGTAGGGGATCACCACGGTGCCGAACTCGAAACCCTGACCTGAATAAGAGGGCGTGACCGAGCGGAAGTCAGACCCGAAGATCAAGAGGAGGACATTGACCGCGATGAGGTTCAGCCCGAACGTGAGCAGGAATGTGAACAGCAGCGGTGCGCGGATGATCCTGTTGATCACGCCGCGCTGAAGCGCGTAGCCGAACACGAAAAGCGCCACAGCGTCCACCGGGAGGGTCAGGAACGGGTCGAGGTGGAGAGTGGTGAAGAGCTGCCAGGTGAGATAACCGCCGATGATCACCAGGGCGCCGTGCGCGAGGTTGACGATATTGAGGACTCCCCACACCAGGCCGAAGCCGATGCCTACGGCCACGTAGACGCCTCCGGCCAGCAGGCCGAGAATGACCAGCTGGACGAAGTCGCCCACGGTTTAGCGGCTCGGCCGGATCAGCGCTGGTCCCAGGAAGGCGTCGGGTACATGGGCTGGGCGTCCGCGACGTCTGCAGGAAAGACGGTGTGGTGAACCCCGCCCTGGATCTGTTCGACCACCATGGGCTTGTAGATGTTGATCCCGCGGCTGTCGAACTTGATCTGGCCGAAGAAGACCGTCACGTCCAGGGCCGCGAGCGCGTCACGGACCTTCTTCGGATCGAGCGAGCCTGCGTTCTCGATCGCGCGCTGGAGCGCAAGGCACGCGGCCGTCGATTCTGCGACGTGGTAGTCGGGATCACCCAAACCGGAGTACTTCGCCTTGTATGCCGCGACGTACTGCGCCACGGTCAGGTAGAAAGCCGGCGCGTACTTGACCTGCGGAGTCCACTGCGAGCCGTCGTAGACAAAGTTGGCGTCTGCGCCGAGGGCGGTGATGAAGTCTGGCGTCGAGGGGCCGACCGAGTAGGCGAAGATCTTCGCGTTCAGCTTCTGCTCCTTGGCCGCCTTGTTGATGGCGATCGCCTCCGTGAGGTGGCCGGAGTTGAGCACGATGTCCGGTTTGACCGCCTTGGCCGCCTGCACCTCGGCCGCGAGGTTGGTGGCCCCGTTCTTGTATTTCTTGAACAGCACCACGTTCATGCCCTTCGTGGGCGCGTACGTGTTGATCGCGTTGGCTACCTCAAGGCTGAAGTTGTCGTCGGCGCTGAGCATCGCGACGGTGGCCGGTTTGGGGTTGAGGGTGGCCGCCATGTCGATGACGCCCTGGAGGTACTTGTTGGCGGGGCTGAGGACCCCGAACGTGTACTTGTAGCCCTGGTTGAAGATCGATTGCGCGGCGCCGTTGGCTTCGACCATCGGAATCTGGTTCTGCTCGGCGATGGCCGCGTCCGTCGCGGTGGCGGCGCTGCCATACGGCCCGAGGAGGAAATTGGCCTTGTCCTCGGTGATCAGCTTCTGCATCAGAACCGCCGACTGGTTGGCGCTGCTGGTGTCGTCGTAATACTTGATCGTGACCGGGTGCTTGACCCCGTTCACCACGATGCCCCCGCGCGCGTTGATCCAGTCGAGCCAAAGGTTGTAGCCCTGCTGGGTCAGCGTCGATTCCTTTGTCAACGAACCGGTGAGGCCTAGGGGCGCCCCGAGGATGATGGTCGAGCCTGTCGAGGGTCCATTCGACCCGGTTCCGCCGCAAGCCATCATGGCCACCACAGCCACCGCGAGCAATGCCAACTTGCGCACTCTCAACACCCCCGAAACCTCTACCAGCCGATAATGTTTGACCATCTTAGTCCCACGGTTATGAGCCGGCCACCTCGCCCAGGTTGGCCGCCAGCGTCGCGCCGGGGTAGCGCGCCCGGCTCACCGCAGCCACGATGACGACCGGCAGGCTGAGCGCCGCGGCGAGGAAGAAAAGCTCGCCGAACTGCTGCTGCTGAGCGAGCACCGCCCCGACCGCGGATCCGATCGCGCCCCCCGTGAACGCGCTCGTGACGAACAGCGCCGCGGCGGTGCCTCGCGCCTCAGGGGCGATGTCGGTCGCCCAGGCCTGAATCGTCGAGTGCATGAACGAGTAACAGCCACCGATCATGACACTCGCGAAAAGGATGGCGACGGCATGCTGGTCGAGGGCTGCGCTCAGGTAGCCGGTGACAGCCATGACGCCACCAATGGTGATGGGAACCCAGGCCGGGACCCGCGGCGCGATGACCTTGACCACCCGCGTCCCGGCGAGAACCGCACCTCCATAGGCCGCGACCACCAGGCCGGCCACCGCCGGGTTGGTGCCGGTGGCCTCCAGCGCGGGTGCGAAATAGACGAGAAAACCGAGCACCATCGCGCCCTCGGGCAGGGCGAAGAGGATGACGAACCGCGCCCACGGCCGCCGCAGCGCTTCCCCAAGTTGCGCTGCGGGGCCACCCGTTGACGGCGCAGCGTCCGATTCCGGCAGCCGCCGCATGGCCACGACGAGCGCGGCGGCGACCACAGCTGTCACACCGAAGATCAGCCTCCAGCTGAGGTAGTGCGCGAACAGCCCTCCGCCGAGGCTGCCGGCTGCCGTGCCGATCGCCACCGCCGCCAGCACGTCGGCGATGACTGCATGGCGGGCCTTGAAGGGGACGATGTCGCCGATGTATACGAGCGCCGTCGGCAGGATGGCGCAGACCGCCGCGCCATCCACGATTCGGGCGGCGATGAGCAGGCCGAGGTTGGGCGCCAGGCCGGACAGCGCACAGCCCGCCGCGGTGGCGGCCAGGCTCAACCGCATGACGCGAATGCGGCCGAAGCGGTCGGACGCAAATCCCCACAAGGGCTGCGCAAGCCCGTACGCGAGGTAGTACGCGGTGGCAGCGATCGCGACACCGCCCAACGGAGCATGAAAGTCGAGCGCAATCGGGATCAGGACCGGAGCGAAGGCAAACCGGTCGACCATGGTCACGAATGGGCCGGCCGAGAGCAGGCGGACGTTGAGGCCGTCTTGAATCGCGGGCAAGATCGGGCCTTAGTCGCAGCCCAGCTTGTTGGCCAGGTCGCCGAAGTCGGTCGCCTCCACGTCGGAGTCGGCGTCTGACAGAAGGTCCGCCCCGCCGCGTGGCCCCTTCTCCAGCGGCCGCTCGACGAATGCCGCCTTCAGCCCCGCGGCCTGGGCGGCACGCAGGTCTCCCTTGTGCGCCGCCACCATCATCACGTGGACTGGGTTCAGCCCGAGTGCGGACGCCGCGCCCAGGTAGACCTCCGGGTCGGGCTTGTAATGGTGGAAGTCCTCGGCCGAGATCAGGCGCTGGAAAGGCAAGCCGGCGAATCGGATCAGGCCGGCCTGCTGTGATCGGTTGCCGTTCGAAAGGGTCGTCACCGTGAACCGTCGGGCGAGCCGGGCCAGCCCCGGTGCCGCGTCGGGCCACGCGGGGAGCCGCTCCCAGGCCATGGTGAGCTCGTCGCGCGCGGCGTCATCAAAGGCTTCGGCGCCGACCTCGCGAAGGACCTGCTCGAGCGACAGGCGGTGAAGCCGATCAAAGTTGGTCCAGGGCAGCTCGCCGCGCCGCACCCTCTCCATCGAAGGCATATAGAGCGCGCGCCAAGAATCAGCCAGGCGCCCCCAGTCAGCGGTCACTCCGGCCAGCGTGCCGATGCGCTCCGCCTCGGCCGCGATTCCGGAGCGCCAATCGACGCACGTGCCGAAGACGTCGAAGGTCAAGGCGCGAATGTCATCCAGCTCCCGCACCGATGCGGTCAGCTTTGCAGGATCCGGCGCGCGCGTTCGGCCACAGGCACGTCCACGAACTCGCCATCCGCAGTCCTGGTCGCCGCCCCGCCGGCCGCGTCGAACGCCGCCAGCACCCTTCGTGCCCACTCCAGCTCGTCTGCGGTGGCCGCAAAGACCTCGTGGATGATCGGCACCTGGCGCGGGTGGATCGCCGACTTGCCGAAGAAGCCGATCCGCCGGGCAGATTCGGCCTCGATGCGCAGCCCGGCATCATCCTGGAGCAGGGGATGGATCCCGTCGCTGGGTGACGGCTTGCCCGCGGCACGAGCTGCGGTCACGAGGTACGAGCGCGCGTAGAGCGTCTCCTGCTCACCGGCCGCGATTCCGAGGTCGGCCGTGAGATCCAGACCCCCGTAGGACAGCAGCGCGCAGGCGGGCACGGAGGCGATCTCGTAGGCGGCCAGAACACCGCGAGCCGATTCGATCGTGCAGTCGAGGGGCACCCCGGGTGCGCGTTCCGCCACCCACTCGACATCGGCCGCAGAGTCGACCTTGGGGATGCGAAGGCCGAGCACCGAGCCTGCCAGCGCCTCGAGGTCGCGCGCACAGACCTCGCTCCGCGCCCGATTGACCCTCACCCAGCACTGTTTCGAGGCGACCACCTCGCCGACCATCTCTCGCGCGCGCTCCTTCATGTCGGGCGGCACCGCATCTTCCAGGTCGAGCAGCACCACATCCGCCCCGGCGTCGAAGACCAGCCGCAGCAGCTTCTCGTTGTTGCCGGGGGCAAACAGCCAGCTCCGCGGCGACCGCGTCGCTCCGCCGCCACCGCGGTTAGGGAAGGTCTTCACGTACCAGCTGGCGCGCGATCACGGTCCGGAGGATGTCGTTGGTGCCTTCGCCGATCGCCATCAGCGGTGCATCGCGATAGAAACGTTCGATCTCGTATTCGGTCGAGTAGCCGTAGCCGCCGTGGATGCGCATCGCCTCGAGCGACGCCTTGATGCAGACCTCAGATGCGTAGAGCTTCGCCATCCCCGTTTCGAGGTCTGCGCGGCGACCCGAGTCGAGTGCGGATGCGGCCCACCACGTCAGCAGCCGCGCCGCCTGCACCTCGGTTGCCATGTCCGCGAGCTTCAGCTGGATCGCCTGGAACTCGGCGATGGGCCGGCCGAACGCGTGGCGCTCGCGCGCGTAGGCGAGCGCCCGATCGAGGCTCGCCTGGGCGACGCCCACGGCTCTGCCCGCGATGTTGACGCGCCCGAACTCCAGCGCCGACAGCACCTGCTGCAGCCCGTGCCCTTCCACGCCGCCGAGCACGTTCTCGACCGGGACGCGGCAGTCGCTCAAGAAAACCTCTGACGATTCAGGGCCCTTGTACCCAAGCTTTTCCAGGTCCTTGCCGACGGTGAAGCCCGGCGTGCCCTGCTCGATCATCAGGACGGTCATGCCCCGGTGGCGGGGCTGTGCGCTCGGGTCGGTCTTGACCAGCACGGGCAGCGGATCAGCGTGCCGGGCATTCGTGATCCAGGTCTTGGAGCCGTTGACCAGGTAGTGATCGCCCTCGCGCCGCGCGACTGTCGCGATCCCCTGGAGGTCGCTGCCCGCCTGCGGCTCGGTGAGTGCGATGCCCGAGCGGCGCTTGCCGGTCGCGAGGTCAGACAGCCACCGCCCACGCTGCTCTGGAGTTCCGTATCGCGCGAGCATCAGCGTCGCCAGCGAATGCGAGCCCAGGATTCCCGCCACACCCATCCACGCCTTCGAGATCTCTTCGAATACGAGCGAGTAGGAGACCGCATCGATGGCGATGCCGCCGTACTCCTCGGGCACCAGCATCCCGAACAGGCCCATCGCCTTCATCTCCTCGACGATCTCTTCGGGGTAGCGGCCGGCAAGCTCCCACTCGCGCGCCACCGGGGCGATGCTCTTGCGCGCGAAATCGCGCATGAGGTCGCGGAACGCCGCCTGCTGCTCCGAAAGCTCGAAGTCCACCCTGCTCCCTAGCCCCTGAGGGACGGCCCGGCGGTGGGGCCCTGCCCGCGCCGGTAGATCATCGCGGTGCGGCGGAACGTGATCACCTCGATCCCATCCTGGTTGAGGCCGGTGGTTCGAACGGTGACGATGCCGACGTTCTTGCGCGACTTCGACTCCCGGATTTCGAGCACCTCGGATCTCGAGTACACGGTGTCGCCTTCGAAAACCGGGTTGGGGAGGCGCACCTCGTCCCAGCCAAGGTTCGCCATCACGTTCTGCGAGACGTCGGTGACGCTCTGACCGGTCACCAGCGCCAGCGTGAGGGTGCTGTTGATCAGCGGCCTCCCAAACTCCGTCTTCGACGCGTAGTGATGGTCGAAGTGAATTGGCGCGGTGTTCTGGGTCAGGAGGGTGAACCAGATGTTGTCGGCGGTCGTGACGGTCCGCCCCAGTGGGTGCTCATAGACGTCGCCGACCGTGAAGTCCTCGAAGAATCTGCCCCGCCACCCCTCTTTGACAGTCATCGCTCGATCGTGCCTGCGTGATCATGGCAGCCCAGGCGGCGCCGGTGTTGGGAGCGCGGAGCCTAGTACGTCGCGCGACTCTCCAGCTGCACCTTGATCCGCCGGACCGTGCGGTCGAGGAGGTCACCGACGATGCAGTCGACAAGCGCGCGGCTCACGCGGCTGCCCGCGAGCATCACGCGAAACGACATACACAGCTCGGCGCTCCGGCCCACCTCGGCAATCGCCATCGTCATACGCACCTTGGCCGGCGGCACGCCGACTCCGGACCCCGCGATGGTAAGCGACGCGGACCGGGCTCGAGGATCCGAGTCCTTGATACGCCCCGTGCCCGCGTACGTGATCTTGAACGGGCCCACGCCCGCCACCACGCACGCCTCGAACCTGTGGTCGTCGAAGATCCTGGTGATGCGGCCGCCGGGCACGCAGCTGAGCAGCGCCGCGGGATCGTGCAGCTCGCGAAACACCCAGTCCGGGTCGCGGTCGACCCGCACGACGGCCGTGCGAGTCAACATGGTCGCGGGCGCGGGCCGGCGCTCCTGGCTAATAGCCACCGGTGCTGCGTGCCGAATCGGTGTCGATCTTGGCCCCGCTCGGCGAGACCACATACCACGCGGCGCCGAAGCTGCTGAGGCCCTGCCCGGTGACGTCGCCAGACTTCTTGTCACCGCTGAAGAAATAGAGAGGGTGGCCGTTGTAGACGACCTCGAGCGTGCCATCGCTGCGCTTGGTGGTGCTGAGAAGCGACGAATTGACTCCGGCACCCGCCACCGGCGGTCCGGTTGTGACCACAGCCGGCCATACTCCGACGCAGGCGTCGTAGCACGATGAGGCGGCCGTCTTGTCGGCCTCGAACAGGTACACGGTTCGCCCGCTGCCGTCGACAAGGATCTGCCCGCGGTTCGAAGTCTCGACTGAGATGGTTGCTGCTCCAGGAGCGCCAGGCGCCGCGACGCCCGAGTTGGGTGCGGTGGAGCTCCCGTAGCTGCCAGCGCCTGTGCAGGCCGCCGCGACGAATGCCGTGCCCACGGACAAGGCAACGAGCAAAAGTATCCGCTTCATTTTTGTATCCGATCTCCTTGTTTCCAATTGCGTTCAGTTGGCGACCGACATGCCCTCGATCTCGACCTCGTTGGCGGCGGGACCGGGCTGCCACGTGAGGTGCGAGAGGGGCGCGGTTGCCGGCCCGTGCACGATGCTTCCGTCGAGGGCGAATTGCGAGCCATGGCACGGGCACAGGAAGTGGCGTAAGCCGTCGTCGTACGCGTAGGAACAGCCCAGGTGCGGGCACGTGATGGCGAACGCCCGCAGCGTCCCTCGGTCTCGAGTCACGAAGCCGCCGAAGGTCGGATCGCCGGCGGTATTGGCCTCGCCCCCGTCGGCCATCGTGAAGGCCATGCCCGCGGGCGCGTCGAACCGAACGGCGGAACCTTCTGCGATTCCGGCGAGCGGCGTGGCCAATGCCACGCGGATCTTGCCGATCCTCTGGTTTGCAGCCCTGGGCGGAAATACATAAACCGCCAGCGGGGCGAGCGCGGAAGCAACCGTTGCGCCGAGCAGCCCGGCGATCCACCAGCCGAGGAAGGCCCGCCTGGTGGGTGGCTTGGATCTTTCCGGCGTGGTGCTCATTGCGGCGACAACTACGAACGGCGTTACAAGCCCGGTCTCGGTAACGACGGTCGTAGTTGAGCGACGTGTCCGACCTACGAACTACTCAGGCGGCGATCGATGCTCGCGACTCATTGGCCGAGCTCCAGTCTGCCGTCATGATGTCCGGGATGCTAAGCGCCGTCCTCTGGGCAGCGCTTCACGCGCTGAGGATCGGCCGCCGCGCGATTCTCCGCCACCAGGGCGAAGTTTCCTCAGACGACGAAGAGCTCGATCTGTCCGTCGCGGACACGCGACTGAATTCGCGGGAGATCCGGCGGAGCCGCCTTCAAGCGGTAGTAGAGAACCTTGCCCGACCACGAGAAGGCGGTTTGATGGCAGGGGCAGCTCAACCTCTTGTCGCCGTCGTCAGGCTGCAGCTTGCAGCCAAGATGGGTGCAGATTCCCGACACGGCGCCGATCTGGCCGCCGTCGTTGAACAAGACCGCATCGACCGAACCCGTTGAGACCTGCATGGCATGCCCTTCGGGCAGCTGTGCGACCGCGGCCACCGGCCGCCACTGGGCGCCATCCGGCGTCAGGACCGCTTGTCCCTCCGCCACGGGTCCGATCGCCCCGCCTTTAGTCAGGACTTCATCGAGCGCGACACCAACGACTGCCGCTGCCGCAGCTGTACCGAACGTACGCAGCCAGACACGCCTGGTGAAGTGACCCTCTATGACCGGGCTCTCATCGAGGCGCTCGCTGAGCCGGCGGTGAATCCGGTCCAACGCCGCCTTGTCGGGCAGGTCGGCGCCGGCGCGCCCTGCGACGAGACCGGCCGCGGCCGCCATCGCATCGGCTTCCTCCGGCGACGCGCTGAAGCGGCGCGGGCGCCGGCCTCGCAAGAGATCGTCGACAAACTTCGCGACGCGATCGGCAGCTGAAGATGTCATGCGAGCACCTCCCCTTCGAGCTGAGCGGCTTTGCGAAGAGCGCGGAACTGAAGCACACGTGCGTTGGATTCCGTCACGCCCATCTCGTGGGCGACCTCGCGCACGCTGTATCCCCTTAGGAAGCGAAGCTCGAGCACGCGCCGAAACTGGTCTGGCAGCAGACCCAACAGGCGCTGGGCCCGCTCGGACGCGACGCTGCTGGGCGGCCGGGCCAACGCTTGCGGCGGCAGCAGCTCCAGCTCGAGCGCAACGTTCTGGGCGGTGTAGTGGCTGCGCCAGTGATCCGCAAGCACGGTCTTCGCCGTCTTCACGAGGTATGAACGAACGTTGTGGACCGGGGCTGGAAAACGGAGCGTTTTCAGTGTGCGGATCAGCACATCCTCGGCCAGGTCTTCCGCATCGGCGGCGTTCCCGACCCTGCGAAACACCAGCTGGTAGATGCCCACGACGTTGTCCTGGTAGACGGACTCCCAGTCCGTGTAGATGGCGGTCGCGGCTTCATCTGCCGTCTCCGGCTCGGGGTCGTCGGCGCCCTGGAGCTTGATCACACCCATGGCGCGCCGCACCCATCCACGGACAGCAACTACTTGTGGGTGTTACATGGCGGCCGCTCGGGCAGGTAGGCCTCCAGGGACCTCACGAATCGAGCCCTGGGCAGATCGTTGCCCGCGATCGTGGCGTGCACGCAAGTCGCAGCCAGCAGCGCCTGGAACGAGGCAGCGGTCGCTTCAAACCTCGGAGGTCGTCGTCTCGAGACCAGATGATCGACGAACGTCGCCACCTCGGTCGCCTGGGCAGGGTCATCAAGAGCCCGACCGAAACCCAGCTCCGCGCCGATGCTCTCGAGCGCGTTGAAGATCAAGACGGCCGCGGCCGCCTGGCCCACGCCGAGCTGCGCTGCGATCTGGCTGACCGTCCGGCGGCGTAGAAACCGGAGAATGATCACAAGCCGAAGCTCTCCTGGCAGGGGATCGAGAAGGGCCCGGAGGCTCAACGTCGATCGTCTGGGCGCCGCCACCTCGCCCGCATGGAACGCGGACCACCGAAGCGGGGAGACGCCATATCCATTCGCCCAATGCTTGCCGATGGCTTCGACTGTGGCGTCGATGAGCTGTTCCTCCACCGCCATCACGGTTCGCGGCAGATCCAGGCGCTTGAACTGGTCGACGATGACCCGGCTGGTCACGTTTTCGGCATCCAGGCGGTTGCCCGTCCATCGATAGGCCGTCTGGTAAACGGGCATCAGGCAGCGGTTGAACACTTGCGACGGCTCGCGATACGTGTGACCCGCGATGACTGTCAGTCGCCCTTCGAACTGACCTGCCGGTTGCATCTCGACCACAAGTACGTCCGTCGTTACGAACTGAAGGGAGTGGTTTGTAACGCCTCCCGCTATCTGCTCCCGGCAGAAGCTCTGCGCTGCCGCGGCCGGCGTGTGGGACATATCTCACACGTTCGGCCGCTCATGAAAAAGCTCTCGAGGAGAAGGCAACGAATGAACAAGACGTTGATCGCAATCGCCGGCGTGGTCTTGACGCTTGCAGCCACGACCGCGGCGTTCGCATACCAGCACGTCACCGGCGGAGGCATTGCGGCCGCGGCCGCGCCCGCGGGATCCGGTTCCGGCGCGATCGTTGTCGACTGGAACGCGCAGCTCGTCAAGATCGTCAACACGCCAGGCGCTCAACCGGCGACGATTCATCCCACCCGCAGCTTCGCGATCCTGCACGTCGCCATCTACGACGCAGTCGTTTCGATCACGGAGCGGGGTGAGCCGTATCTGTTCTCCCTCGACGCTCCACCGGCCGCGCGGCCTGACGCGGCCGCGGCCGAGGCCGGGCACGACGTGCTCCTGGCCCTGTATCCATCGTGGAAAGCCAGCCTCGACCAGCAGCTGGAGGGCGAGCTCGCAGCCATCCCGAGCGCGACGGCGAAGGTTGAAGGAATGGCGGTTGGCCACCTCGCGGCACAGCTCGCCGTGGCCTCGCGCGCCGACGACGGATCGAACGCGACGCAGCCCGCGATTCCGGTCGGGACCGAGCCTGGCCAGTACCGGCCGGCACCACCTGCGTTCACGCCACCGGTGTTCACGCAGTGGCCGGGCGTGACCCCGTTCGTTATCCGATCGGCCGACCAGTTCCGGCCACCATCGCCGCCGTCCGTCACCTCGGCGGCCTACGGCCAGGCCCTCGAGGAGGTCAAGATCCTTGGCGAGAAGACCAGCATAGCCCGCACCGCGGACCAGACCGTCATCGCCAAGTTCTGGCCGGGTCCCATCTGGGTGACGTGGAACGAGATCGCCGAGAAATCCGCGCTCGCCCACCACGCCAACCTCGCCCGCACAGCGCAGCTGTTCGCGCTGCTCAACCTGTCGTTCGCCGACACCACGATCGCCTTCTATGACGCCAAGTACCACTACCTGGTCTGGCGGCCGATCACGGGGATTCGCGAAGGCGGCTTCGGAACACCCGCCGCGGCAGGCGATCCGACCTGGACTCCGCTGCTCGGTACCGCCCCCGACCCCTCGTACCCCGGAGCGCACAGCGCGATCAGCGCGGCCGGCGCCACGGTGCTGGCCCGATACTTCGGCGACCGCGACCGGATCAGCGTCACGTCCGACGTGCTGCCGGGCGTGGTCAGGAACTTCGACAGCTACAGCGCCGCCGCAACCGAGGCGGGCCTGAGCCGGATCTACGGTGGCGTGCACACGCGGCTCGACCACGTGGCCGGTGTCCAGCTCGGCAACGACGTCGCCGGTTTTGTTCTCGCCGAATCGCGTTCATCGGGTTTCGGGTTCATCGGAAGCTGACGCCCGGGATCGCATAAATGACCCGTTGGTATCTCGTCCCATCGACATCAGCTCCCGTGCGGCCGTCCCTGACCTCCCACCAGGGCGGTCGCACGCAACCACCGATAACAAAGGAGAACACGACGTGAACGAAAACGATGTCCAGACCCAGTGGCAGAAGGTGATTCAGCGGCGCTCATTTCTCAAGGGCGTCGGCATGGCCACCGCGATGCTGCCGGCCGGCGGCCTGTTGGCGACAGGCGTCAAGGCGGTGGCCGCATCGGGCCCACGGCTCACGGCCGGCGACGCCGCGATCCTGCGATTCCTGGCCGCGGCTGAGATCATCGAGGCAGATCTCTGGCAGCAGTACAACGAGCTTGGCGGGGTGGATGGCGGCAATCCGGCGTACATCGCCGCCCTTCAGAACCTCGATGGCGACATGCCCCAGTACATCACCGACAACACCGACGATGAGCTGAGCCATGCCGCGTTCCTGAACGCTTACCTGATGGCACGCGGTGCTGAGCCCGTCAACCTCGACGAATTTCGAAGGCTGCCCAGCACCGGCGCCAGTGGCGCGAGACAGGTCGGCAGGCTGACGAACCTCCAGAAGCTGATCGTGGACACGAGCTTCTACACCAGGTACCGGAGCGAAGCCAACCCGGATCTTGGCGCGCCCGCCAGGCAGGCCGTCAACATCGTCAACGAGCCGGCCATCCCGCTGAACGACACGGAAACTCCTCCCAACACCGAGCAGCCGGTACCTCCCACGACAGCGAGCGCCCGCCGGATGCAGGCGATCGCCAACACCGCTGGTTTCCACTTCGGATACATCGAGCAGGGCGGCGCGAGCCTATACACCTCGATGAGCGTCAAGGTGACCGACCTGGAGGTCCTTCGCATCGTCGTCAGCATCGGCGGCGTGGAGGTGGATCACTTCTCCGTTTGGCATGACAAGCTGGGCAACGCCGTCTCGCAGCCGCTGGCCGGCGTTGTCGACCCCGTGACCGGAGTTACGTTCCCGGACCTCAACAATCCAGGCGGCGAGCTGGCTCAGACCAACAAGATATTTCCGGAACCAACCAGGTTCATCCAGGGCCTCCCGCTCGTTTCAGTCATACGTCCGTCCACGACCGCCAACGCCGGTGCGGTCGCCACCATCAAATCGTTCACCGCCGACCTCCTGTTCCAGGGACAGCCGAAAGAGTTCTTTGCCCGGGTCATGGCCCTTGCCGAGGCGGCAGACTCAGCCAAACGCCGGGTCTGAACCGCGTCATGAAGCATGAGCGGGCACATGACGTACATATATAAGGAGACGCGCGTACGCAAGCCTGAGGAGGCGATTTGAGCTCAGCAACGGTCGGGGTGTTCGGCGGATCCGGGCTGTACGAGCTGCTCGACGAAATCGAGTTGCTCGAGGTGGGCACGCCGTACGGCAAGCCAAGCGATGCGATCGCCATCGGTACCGTGGACGGTAACCGTGTCGCCTTCATGCCGCGCCACGGCGCCACGCACACGATCCCGCCCGCGGCGATCAACTACCGCGCGAACATCTGGGCTTTCAACGAGCTGGGCGTCGAGCGGATCATCGCTCCAACGGCCGTCGGCAGCCTGCGGGCAGACATCAAGCCCGGCGATTTCGTCGTCTGCGATCAGTTCGTCGACCGTACCTGGGGGCGGTCAGACAGCTACTTCATGGAGGGACCGCGGGTTGGCCACCTGTCGGCCGCGGACCCGTACTGCCCGGAGCTTCGGGCCCTCGCGGTCGAGGTCGGCCGTGAGCAGGGCGTCGACGTGCATGACGGAGGCACTGTGGTCGTGATCCAGGGGCCGCGCTTCGCGACTCGAGCCGAGAGCCGCTGGTATGGAGCGCAGGGGTGGCAGGTCATCAACATGACCCAGTATCCCGAGGTGGTGCTGGCCCGCGAGCTCGAGATCTGCTACGTCAACATCGCGCTGGTCACCGACTATGACGCGGGCCTCGAGGGCGATTCGTCCGTGTCCGCCGTGAACGTCGCCGACGTGACCTCGGTGATGAATTCGAACAATGAGCGCGTTCGGCGCCTGATCGTGGCGCTGATCGAGAGGCTGCCCTCGGTCCGGTCCTGCACCTGTGGCGCCGCCATGCGGACAGCCTTTATCAGCTAGCTGGACACAGTCTCCAATCCTTGGGGAGCTCCATCACGCCCGAAGGGCGACGACGGTGCGGGGGGAAACCCTAAGTCGATTCGGCTCGCTTCGCCAGGTTGCTGAGGAGGGTCCCAAACTCCTTCGACACCTGCGGACCCATCATCCCGCCCAGCACCGAACCGAGCGGACCCTTCACCTCGACCCACTGGCCCACCGTCGTCTTGCCGCCCTCCGAGCCGATGCGGCAGTTGAAGCGAAACGTGGTCAAGGGAACGACGCTGGTCTCGAGCGCGAAGCTGCGCCCGGGCACCACGTCGAGAAGCTTCATCTTGTGGTGCTGGCCGGCACGGGTCTTCATGACCCCGGTCGTGCCTGACTGAAAGCCGCCCTCCCAGTCCATCGTCGAGACGTTGGGATTCCACTCGCCCCACGTCGACATGTCAGACCAGATCTTCCAGACCTTGCCCGGCGACGCCGTGCTTTCGACCGAGGTCCCGTATTGAGCCATGAAACGCCTCCCTTCCTGCTCGCCGCTCGGTGAGCGGTCTCTCTCGCTACGACGAATGATGGAGACCGAAATCGACCGCCCGACGTGACATATGCGGATCTAGGGTGTGCGCGGCCACCTACCCTCGACCCCGAAGGCCTCGCCCTTCCCCGGCCAGGGCGGCATCGTGATCCCGAACGCGGTCAGGGGTTCGCTGCCAAACGACCGGAACTGGAACTGGGTGCCGGCTGGAATCGAAAGGCAAACGCCGGCTTGCATGGGCACTACCTGCTCTCGGTCACCTTGCCTGCGCCACATCTCGCCGCGGCCACCCAAGACATACCAGATCTCGTCCACGGTTCTGTGGGCGACGGCGGCGGAGGTGCGCCCGGGGCCCAGCTCGAAATGGGCGGCGCTGCCTCGATCGAGCCGAACGAGGATCCTCACGGCGGAGCCGTCGGGGGCGACATCGTCTCGCACGGCAGGTAGACGCCTGGTGTCGAAGTCCATGTGTTCTTAAGCTCCTGAAGGGGAAATTCTGACCTGTTCCACCGCCCCGTTTTAGCTGTGGATAAGGGTGAGCGCGCTTCCCCTCCGTGGTGTAGGCTCGGCATCTCCATGGCCTGGCTCAGGAAGGTGACCCGATGAGGGTCGTGGCGAGGGACGATCGGCCGGACGTCGATGGCGATGGGCCAGACGAGGCTGGGAGGTTCAGGGACCCTGAACTCACGGCCGAACTCTTTGGACTCGACGCGATGCGATCCTGGCTTGTCAGCGGGGTTCATTTCGTCGACCCGCGCCGCCGTTTCGGAAGCCATGGCAGGGCGAGGGAGCTGCTGGTCGCCGCCGACCGGCCGGTGAGCCAGAACGCCTCTGAGCGCTGGCAGGGACTGGCGGCAGCGCTGCACCGGCACACAGTTCGGAGCGGCCTTTCGGAGCTCAGGCCCGACGAGCGGCATGTGATCACCCTTGCCTACCTGGAAGGCCGCACCAACCGCGAGATCGCCACTCTGCTGGGCGTCTCGGTCACGACCGTTCAGCGCCGGCTCCTGTACGCCCTCGGCCGTCTCGAGGCGTACATCGGCCGCTCGGGAGTCTGGATGTCCGCTTTCATGCTGGTGGCGGTGGCCTATGCGCTGCGTCCAGGGACACGTGTAGTCAATTGGGTCACCACGGCGGCCAATTCGCCCGATCGGGTCCAGAGGCTGGCAACGACGCTGACTGCGGGCGCGATGTCGGCCGCCGTCCTGGGCATCGTGGCGTTCACCGCCGATTCAGCCACCCCAAGCGGGGCGCCACGGACGGCCACGGCACCGACAGTTACAGCCATCAACCTGGCGCCGCCTGCAGCTTTGATCGGATCCCAGATCACGCTGCCGACATCGGTTCAACCGAATGCCGTGGTGGACTCCACCACCCCGACGGATTCCGATACCCAGGACGCGTCCCCCACCACGCGCCACCAGAACCACGGGTGCGGCCACAACCCGACGAGCGCGCCGCCGTCGGTTCCCGTTGGACCGCGCGACGGTCAAACCGGTCCGCCGGTCACGCATCCTGGCGCGGGAGGCTGTCGGGCCTAAGGCGGCTAGTCGCCCGACCTCACAAGGCCGCGGATCTCCCCGCCCGGGAACAGGGTCGTGTGGACGTTCACGTACGCGTCGCCGCCGGCGATGATGCTCAAGGCCCCGGCAAAGTCTCCGGCCGACAGGTTTTGCGCTGAGACGCTTTGAATGTCCGCCGCGGTGACCCCGCTTCTGGACACCGTTCCGCCGTCAGGAGGGCACGTCGGGGTTCCGGTCGGCCCAGGCGCGGCAGCAGACCCGCAGAGCCACAGGAAGATGCCGCCGTTCACAGCCGGCTGGCCGAAGTGGATGTGAGCCATGAAGGCGGGGCTGGACAGCTTGGAATAGGTGAGCGTGTACGAAAGCGTCGAGCCGGTCACGGTCGCTTGAAAGCGGCCCGTGCTCGGACTCAGCTTGGGTGGCGACTCCTGGAATCCGGTGAGCTTGGCCCGCATGGAAACCGTGGCGTCGTCTGCGTTCGTGGCCGCGACGGTCAGTCCTAGAACCACGGCCAAGGCGGCAAACCGAAGGATTGATTTCGGTCTCATGAGAACTCCCCCTGTTCTTGTGTCGGGCACCGAGGCGTGACCGACTAAACGTGTGCCCGCATCGGCCCGATGTCAAGAAACGAATTGCATGGGCCCCTCGCGCACCCGGAGCCCAAGCGGTCAGGCAACGAGGCTCTGGGCATACACCGCGGCCTGGACGCGATTGCGAACCTGCAGCTTAGTGAGCACCTGGTGGACGTGCTTGTTGACGGTGTTCGTGGAAATGTGGAGGTGGTGCGCAATCTCGCGGTTGGTCAGTCCACGCAGGACGTCGCCGAGTACCTCCAGCTCCCGTTGCGACAGCTCCGCTGGAAGTGCCGCCGGAAATTCCGTGTCGATCGCCATCACGTTTGCTCCTCGCTATCAAATCGTGCCGGGCGACTCGAAATTAGGCGGTTGGGGTGCGCGAGACTATGCCGGTCGGCACACACGAAATGTGTCGTTCAGCACGCGTTGCGGGCGAGCCTTCCTCCAGCCGCCCGGAGAGGAAGGGTGGCCGGCAAACCGTTCCGTCGCACAAGTACATGGACGGGCCGTATTCGGTGAGGACCGACCGGGTGGTCTACCTGGTCGAGCCAGAGCGTGCGTGGGGACAGGCGTTCTAGGCCGCCGAAGACGCAGTCCAATCAGAACGGGCGAGAGAAGTCCGGCTGTAGGTCTAGCCGGAGCTCGCGAAGTGCCACCATCGCGATCCACGTCCAGCCCCCGATGATCGCAACGCGCTGCAAGAACCCTGTCGGTGCGTTGGGCAGGACGCCGCTTGCGTCCATGGCTGAGACCGTGGTGCTCGCGATGAAGCAGACGACGAGCAGCACGCCGATCGACGCCGAGTAGACAGCCCATCGCCGCGTCGAGGGATCGCCCGAGAAACGCCATGCCATCGCAAAGGCGGCGGCGGGCAAGAGGCTGAAGGCTGCCAGTCCGGCGAGCCCATGAATCATGCCGTGCGTGGTGTGGACCTCGGGCGCTCCGACCGGATAGCCGAGGGCCGGGTCTGTGGCGAACAGACCGGCAACGATCAGCGCCAACGCGAACAGTCCGAGGAGGATCGGCGCCGCGATCGAGGCTCGACCCGACCCCAGGGCCCGACGCAGACCGATCGCAAAGCCGGCCACCAGGGTGCCGCAAACGAGGAAATTGACGACCTGCATCCAACCCCCGTCACCGGTCGCAAGCTGGCTGACGAAGTTACGCCATGCGCTGTATCCCGGCCGCGTGATGCCCTCGATGAGGAACGCGGCGATGAAAACCAGCGGGCCTATGACACCGGCGAGGAGCAGTGGACGCGACGGGACTTTCATGACGCGAATCTAGGTTCTTCAGCCCTCGGCGTCATCCGCCGCGCGAGCGATTTCGGAGCTCATCCTTGCGAGTGATGAGGGCGGAGCTTCGTCCCGAGGGACGTCGTCCCGCCAATCAGTCGTCAGACTCCAGGAAACCCTGGTTGGCGACTGCACGCTTTAGGGCTTTCGGCCGCCGGCATCGACCGCGACAGACGCCCCGAGTGAGCGCTGCCTGGTCTAAGTTCCCGCAGCCCTCATGACCGCTCGCACGATTCCGGCATAGCCCGTGCAGCGGCAGAGATTGCCGCCGAGGTAGCGCTTGACCTCAGCCTCGGTGGGGTGTGGGTTCTGGTCGAGCAGCGCTTTCGCGCTCATCAGCATGCCCGGCGTGCAGAAGCCGCACTGAACACCGCCCTGCTCGAGAAACGCGGCTTGCAGCGGATGGAGCTCGCCGACTCCCGCGAGGCCCTCGACCGTCTGCACTACTCGGCCACCCGCCTGCAGCGCAAGGAACGAGCAGGAGTTCACCGGCCGTCCATCGACCAGCACCATGCAAGCTCCACACTCCGAGTCGTCGCAGCCCTCCTTTGATCCGGTCAGGCCGAGCTCCCCCCTCAGGACCGATAGCAGGTTGCGATGCGGCTCGATCTCTTCTTCGTAAGCGACGCCATTTACCTCGAGCGCGAGCCGGTACCTCAATTCGAGCGCCCGGGCCTGGCTCGGTCGAACGCCCTGGACAGCGCGCGCCTGACCAGCACGGGCACCATCGCCCGGCGATAGTCGGCGCTCGCGCGAACGTCGTCGATCGGGCGGGCGGACCCCGCGGCGGCCCGAGCTGCACGCTCTAGAAGGCCCGTATCGATCGCCTTGCCAGTCAGCATCTCTTCGGTCTCCGAGGCGCGCACGCAAGTGGCCGCCACAGCTGTGAGGCCAACCCGGACGTCAATGCAGCGATCGGCGTCGTCGAGCCGGACCAGCGTGGCGACGCCGACGATCGCGATCTCCATCGCCTGCCGGTACTCGAGCCGGATGTATGCGCTGCCGACTCGTCCCGGACCCGGGAGCGGCGGCAGCACGACCGCCGTCATCAGCTCGCCGGGCTGGGCCGAGGTGCGTCCTGGGCCGGTCACAAACGAGCTGAAAGGGACGCGGCGGATGCCGCCTGCCGAGGCAAGCTCGACACCAGCCTCGAAGATCAGGAGCGGGCTGCCGAGCTCCATCGCCGGCGAGGCATTGCAGACGTTGCCCCCGACGGTGCCCACGTGACGAGTCGCCGGCGATCCGACCAGGGCCGACGCGTCGGACAGAGCCGTCCAGGTTTGCGTGACAAGCGGCGATGCTTCGAGGTCGCCATGGGTCGTCAAGGCGCCAATCCTCAATCCACCGCCGGCGTCCGCATCGAGGCCGCTCAGCTCCGTCAGGCGATGGATGGCGATCAGGCGTTCCGGCAGCGGCGCCTTGCCGCTCCGTGCT
>DASPYG010000039.1:0-3844 GCA_035636885.1 Candidatus Nitrosopolaris sp. | reverse complement strand
TCTTATTGAAGCGGCGTAGGGCGCTCTCGAAGGTCTCGTTCTCCCGGACCTTGATCTCCGACAACTGGATTGCACCCCCTCTGCCCGGAGTCCATTGGGCAGAAGTATAGCCGCGCTCCAGTTTAGGCGTCAACATAAACTGCGAGTTCAAAAGTCGCGGCAAACTCACAACCAGGTGGCGCCCGAGCCCTTCCCGGGCACAACCCGGTAACAGGCGCTAAAGGGCGCCGATGGCCCCCTTTGGCGGTGCGTTCATCCTGCTAGAGGAGCGCGATCCTGAAGGAGGCTGCAGCGTAATGTTCACGATCCTGACCACGTGGATCAGCGAACGCATCATCACAGTCACCGCGGTGAGCGTGCTGACCGTCGCGGCTGTACCCACGACCCTAATCATTGTTTCGCACGACGACCACAACACCATCGCCGTTGTCCAGCCGGCGGACGAGCACTCCAAGGTGGTGCTGGTAAGCGCGGTCAAGAAGGCGGGCGATGCCGTCATCGCCAGACTCAACACCGCTGAGGCCGGCTGCAGCACCCAAGTGACGCAGGCCGTGACCACCTCGAAGGTGGCCGCCAAGGTCCAGCCGCAACTCACGACCGCGAAGTCGCAGCTGCACGGCAGCGTGGCGCCGGTCGTCGCCGCCATCAAGGCCGACGAGGATCACTTCGCGCATCTGACCTTTGTGACACCGCAAGACGAAGAGAATGAGCTCGAGCATCTCAAGCTCATCGAGGTCATCGCTCTTGGCGACGATCACTCGGCGGGCACCATTACCGTGATCTGCCAGACCGTGATGATCACGATCACGGAGACGATCCAGATCACCATCATCCAGACGACCCCGGCGCCGTGCACGAAGGACGAGCGCGACACGGACTAACGGCTGACTATGCTGAAGGGCGGGAGCCTGGCTCCCGCCTTTTTCTTTTTGGACGAGCCAACCGCCAAAGACCTGTACCCGGGCACCTTTAGCCGCCACGCCGCCGCCTACAAGCAGCGGCTCGACGAGGTGATGGCACGCAGCGAGTCCCGCGGTCGGGCAGCCGTCATCGACTGGGTCGATCCCAGGCCGGGCAAGCGCATCCTCGATCTCGCCTGCGGGCCCGGAACGTTGACCTATCGCCTCGCGCGCGACGTGTCGCCGGGTGGAGAGGTGGTCGGGATCGACCTCGCGCCGGGCATGATCGAACTGGCTCGTCGAGACGCCCCACCCGGCCTCCCGGTGCGCTTCGAGTTGATGGACATGGAAGAGCTTCGCTCTCCGGATGCGGCGTTCGATGCCGCCGTCTGCGGGCATGGGCTGCAGTTCGTCCCGGACCTCCTGCGGGCGTTGACGGAAGCGAGGCGGGTCATCAAAGCCGGCGCGCGGATGGCGGCGAGCGTGCCGGTCGATCTCTCCCGGCCAAGTGAGGCGCAGGCCATCCTCGAACGCGCGGTCGGCGGTTCGCTGCCGCCCGCGCCCAGGGCGCGCGATCAGTTCATGACTCGCCGGACGGTCGAGGATGCGGACGCCTTCGCGGCGATCGCGAGGCAGGCCGGCTTCCGCGAAGCCCGCGTGGTGCGGTTCGAGGAGTCGACCACCTGGAGAAGCCCGCAACACTACATCGACATGGCTTCGGGGTGGTGGTCGATGGCGATCCGCCTCGATGCCGTGTCGGCGGACAAACGAGCCGTGCTGCTGGCGCGCGGCGTCCGCGCGATCGAGGCGGAGCTCGGCACCGGGCCGCTCCAAATCGCGGGCGCGACGAACGTGCTGCTCGCGACCGTGTGATCGAGCTACCAGAGGCCGCCGCCTCCGATCAGGACGTAGAGGATCGGCCCAATCCCCCAAACGATGCAGACAATCGCCCACAGCAATTTCTGGCCGCCGTTGAGGTCACTTCGACCCAGGATGTTGATGAGCGCGAGGATGTAGGCAAGCGGGTGCAGCAAGGCGGAAATCACGATCTCGAGCAGGAGCTTCATGGCGGCATGGTAGCGACCGCGAGCACCCGAAGGCTCTCGGGCGTAAGCGGCTCGCCGCTCCAGTCACCATAGAGGTCGACACGGCCGAAGCCCGCCTCCCTGATGAGTGCGCCTACATCGCCTCCGCTGTACAACCGAAGGGCGTGAAGGTTCACCTCCGTGTCGTCGCGGGTTGTCACGGTTCGTTCGACCACCATCCGCCGTGTAGAGGCATCGAGGGTGCGCCGCTCCACAACCGCAGCCTGGCCGACGGTAAACCACTCTCGCTCCTGGAACCGGGCCATGACACGCTCACCGTTGATTACCTCGAGGACGAAGCGCCCCCCAGGAACAAGCATCGCCGCCGCGGCACCGACCACCTTCCGATCGTCGGCCTCGTCCGCAAAGTAGCCAAGGCTGGTGAAGAGGTTGAGGACGACGTCGAAGCTTTCGCCCGCAATCGGCTGCCGCATGTCGCCCGCGAGCCACCGAAGGCGGACATCACTTGCCCGCCCGCGTTCCTCTGCCACGCTGAGCAGGTAGGGGGACAGGTCGGCCCCGGTGACGTCATAGCCCCGGCGGGCCAGCTCGATGGCGTGCCGGCCCTGGCCGCATGGCAGGTCGAGGATGCGCTGCGGCGGCCGAAGCGCGAGCAGGGCTTCGAGCTGATCGATTTCCACCGGCGTGCGTTCGGCCAGATACTCGTCATAGAGCGCCAGGTAGCCGGGCCCAAACCAGCCCCGCCACCATTCTGAAACCGGCTGGTCCATACCTTATATATAAGGGCCAGCAACGAGCATGGCCGAACCGCACCCTCATCCCGATCATCTGTGGCGCAACCCGGAACCGCGGCGCTCGTATGAGGTCGTCATCGTCGGCGCCGGCGGCCATGGTCTGGCAACCGCGTACTACCTCGCGAAGAACCACGGCATCAGCGATGTTGCCGTGCTCGAGCGCGGCTGGCTGGCGGGCGGCAACATGGCCCGCAACACCACTGTCATTCGCTCGAACTACCTCTGGGACGAGAGCGCCGCGATCTACGAACACTCGCTGAAGCTCTGGGAACATCTTTCCGAAGAGCTCGAGTACGACGTCCTGTTCAGCCAGCGCGGTGTCCTCGGCCTGGTGCACAGCCAGGGCGACCGGCGTGAAGGGATGCGGCGCGTCAACGCCAACCGCCTGAACGGGATCGACGCTGAATGGCTTACGCCCGCCGAGGTCAAAGCCTTCTGCCCGATCGTCAACATCTCACCTGATGTGCGCTACCCCGTGATCGGCGGCACCCTGCAGCGACGGGGTGGGATTGCCAAGCACGATTACGTCGCCTGGGCCTTTGCGCGGAAGGCGGACGAGATGGGAGTCGACCTGATACAGAACTGCGAGGTCACCGGCTTCGACCTCGACGGCGATCGCGTTCGCGGCGTCCACACGAACCGCGGACTGATCGCGGCGAACAAGGTCGCGATCTGCGCGGCGGGTCATTCCACCATGCTGGCGGAGATGATCGGCCTCGACCTGCCGATCGAGAGTCATCCGCTGCAAGCCCTCGTCTCGGAGTTGCTAGAGCCGGTCCTCAACTGCGTCGTCATGTCGAACGCCGTTCACGTCTACGTGAGCCAGGCGCCCAAAGGCGAGCTGGTCATGGGAGCCGGCATGGATCCGTACACCTCGTACGCACAGCGCGGCTCCCCTCACGTGATCGAATACCAGCTGGCGGCTGCCTGCGAGCTCTTCCCGATTTTCAGCCGCGCCCACGTACTGCGGACCTGGGCTGGCATCGTCGATGTCTCCCCGGACGCCTCGCCCATCCTGGGCCTGACGCCGATCGAGAACCTGTTCATCAATTGCGGCTGGGGAACCGGTGGGTTCAAGGCGACGCCCGGAGCCGGCTGGGTCTAC
>DASPYG010000038.1:0-4534 GCA_035636885.1 Candidatus Nitrosopolaris sp. | reverse complement strand
GTGGTGTGGAGATTGATCCAGCTCGCGATCGCCTCCCTGGACGGGGCGTAGGCGAGCAGGGCCGCCAGGGCGATCAGGACAAGGGCCGCCGCCAGCGCCCACTGCCTCCCGCGCCAATGGCGCGGGGACCCCAGAGCACGCCCAGCCGGGACTGGTGTTGCGATCCGGGCCCTGACCCTACCCGCGAGAGCAGGCGTGGCCGGCCAGTCGATCGCCTCCCGAATGGAGTCGAGGCGCTGCTCGAGCTCTGCGGCCTCAGGCATGTGCCCCCTCCTCGACCCGCTGCCGAAGGCGCGCCAGGGCTCGCGACAGCCGCGACTTGACGGTGCCCTCCGGAATCTTCAGGGCGGCCGCCGTCTCCTCTCCGCTGAGCTCGAGGAAGTAGCGGCTGGCGATGACCAGGCGGTCCTCTTCGCTGAGCTTGTTGACCATGGCCAGCAGAAAGCGGTGATCCTCTGCCGCCACGGCCGCCGCCTCAGGGGATGGGGCCGCATCCCCCGGGCGGAAGCCTTCGGCCAGCCGAACGTCGAGCTGGTGGCGCCGGCCCGCCGAGCGGGCGCGGTTGCGCGCCTCGTTCGCGACGATGCGCAGAAGCCATGGCCTTGGCTCCGACCCTTCGCGGAACGTCGCCAGAGCGCGGTAAGCCTTCACGAATCCCTCCTGCGCGGCGTCCTCGGCGTCGGCCGCCGAGCCGGTGATCACGTATGCAGTTCGAAAAGCGATGTCCTGGTACCGCCGCACAATCTCCTCGTAGGCGACCTGATCTCCGCGCCGAGCGCGCGCAAAAAGATCGCCATCCTTTGGTCGGCCCTCCATCGGACGCATCTATTACAACCGCAGGGGCATCATGGTTCCCTTGCTCCCCACCTGTGGGGCGCTGGATTTGCAACTCACCGATGGATGGATGTGTTGTAAAGGAGTGATGGAGGGCGTAGAGGTCCTGTTCGAGCGGATGGTCGACGAGCACAAGGACCGCATCTTCGCGGCCAGCCTGGCCATGACCGGAAACCGCCACGACGCGGAAGAGGTAGCCCAGGACACCTTCTTCCGCGCCTTCCGCGCGCTCCAGACCTACTCCCCCGAGCGCATACGAGACCTCAAAGAACGGGCGTGGCTACACCGCATCGCGGTGAACGTGGTCAGGAACCGGGTGAGAGGCGTGCGGCCAAGACTGGTCGAGCTGAACGGAAGCCATCCGGATCGGTCGCCCGGGCCGGAGGCGAATGTGATGGAGCGTATGCAGATCGACGAGCTGGCAACGCGAGTGGCCGGGCTGCCGATGCGATATCGCGAAGCGGTGGTGCTCCGCCATGTCCGCGACCTTTCCTATGCGGAGGTGGCGGAGGCGCTCGGACAACCGGTGGGAACTGTGAAGGCCAACGTGCACCGCGGGCTCAAATTACTCAGAGGAGACAACGATGATCGCGCTGACGACTGACTTGAAGAGGCTCGGCGGCGTCAAGGCGCCTGCCGGCTTTGCGGACCGTGTGCTCTCGCAGGCAGGTGTGTCCGACTCCTATGCACCGTTCGAGACCGTGTTGGGCGAGGTCTTCGTGGCCTGGAACCGGCAGGGCGTCTCGGCAGCCATGCGTGCGGCATCGGCCGCCGAGTTCGAGGCGTGGTTCCGCAAGGATGTCGGGAGGTCGCTTTCTCGCGCCGTCGCTCCGCCTGAGCTGGTTGCGAAGATCCAGGACGAGCTCAACGGCAAGCGCCGCATGCGGTTCGACCTGCGTGGCCTGAGTCCATTCGAGCAGGCCGTGCTGCGCAAGACGCGCGAGATCCGGCGCGGCGAGGTCCGGCCTTACGGCTGGGTCGCGCGCGAAATCGGCCACCCCGCCGCGGTACGCGCCGTGGGCACCGCGCTGGCCAACAATCCGATCCCATACTTCATCCCCTGCCACCGCGTGGTGCGCACCGACGGCAAGATCGGAAACTACGGCGGCGGTGGGCCGGAGGCGAAGCGTGCCATCCTCACCCTCGAGGGCGTTCGCCTCGCGAGGCTTCAAGAGATGGCTCGCTCCGGCTATCGCTACCAGGGCATGAAGTCGACCAAGATCTTCTGCTTCCCGACCTGCTACACGGGCCGGCACGCGCTCGAGAAGAACATCGTGTGGTTGCGGGATGAGGCGAGCGCGCGAGCCGCGGGGTTCAGACCCTGCAAAGTGTGCCGGCCGGCGGTGGTTGCCTAGCCCAGAGAGTGGATGTCGGGCAGCTCTCGGTAGAGGCCCGCGTAGTCGAGCCCATAGCCGATGACGAAGCGGTCGGGGATGACGAAGCCGCGAAAGTCGATCTTCACGTCAACGACGCGACGGGCCGGACGGTCGAGCAATGCCGCGAGCTTCAGTGACGCTGGCTTGGCCTGATGGACACGCTTGGTGACCGCCTCAGCGGTGCGCCCCGAGTCGACGATGTCTTCGACCAGCAGCACGTGCCGATCGGCGAACGTGCCCTCGACCATGTGCGCCAGGCGCACCCTGCCGCTGCTGGCAACGCCTGTGCCATAGCTCGCGGCACGCACGAACTCGAGCTCGGCCGGCACGCGAAGGCTGCGCAGCAGGTCGGCGGCGAAAACCGTGGCGCCCTTGAGGATGACCAGCATCACCAGCGGGGTCTCGATGTCCGCGTACGCGTCAGAGATCTGCCGGCCGAGAAAACGGACGCGGCGCGAAATGCGAGCGGCGCTGATCATGGCCTTTCCCGAGCTGCTGTTCGCGGCCGGTTTGGTCTGGGTCAGCACTTCGGCCATGAGCTTTCTAGGTTAAAGCCTGCAGGGGCGTCACGGAGGCGGCAATGGGCGAGATGCGTCGATACTTCGCGTGATATCTGCTGAGCACACCGTCGACGTTGATCGCCTTGCCATCGTGGTACACGCCCGGAGTCCGGCCACCATGTGGAGTGTGGCCGAACACGACGCGGCGACTATTGGTTGCTTGCAGCCATCTCTGTAGCCGTTCGGGCTGCTGCTCGAATACGTTTTTCGCGCTCAACACCTCCCACAGCTCCTGCTCGCCCTCATGCATCAATAGATCGCGCGCGCGCGAGTTGATCGCATCGACCACATCGACCGCCTTATCGATCCATCGCGAATATCCATCGTGGCCGCAGTGCTGGACCAACGTGTCATCGGCCAGGCGGACCATCGCGGGACGTTCACGCAGCCACGCCTGCAGCGGTGCATCGCGCGCCAGCTCGTCGAGGTCGTGCCTTTGACCGCCGATTGACATCCAGAAACCGATGCGCGAAGGATCGCGCAGCGCCCACAGCAACGCCACCTCGTGGTTGCCGATCACCACCGTGGTGTTCGGTCGGTCGCGCGCGTAGCGGAGGGCGCCGACCCCGAACAATCCGTAATCCACGAGGTCCCCGACGAACACGGTGTGCCATCGATCGGCGGGGTAGGAACGGAGCGCCTGGAAGAGCCGCTCGAGGTCGCCGTGGAGGTCCCCGACAATCAGGACCGACAGGTTTTCTCGAGCCTCCCTCGTGCGCTCGAGGAAGGCGGCCATGCGACGATGCTAACCTTGCCTTCGGCCGGTAGGGGCGTAGCTCAGCCTGGTCAGAGCATCGGTCTCCAAAACCGAGGGCCGAGGGTTCGAATCCTTCCGCCCCTGCCACGTTTTCGAATACGAATCCGCTCGGTTGCTCCGTGGCAAGCGGTCGATGTACAGCCAAGATGTACAGCCCGCGACGGGGCGAGGAGTAATGCGATGCGAGATGTGCACGTGAACCGGACCGTCGACTCGACCTCAAACCGCCCAAGCGCAATCCTCGACGCTGCGCTGTCAGAAGCGCAGGTCGAGCGGTTCGAGGCATATGTCGCGTGGGCGAAAGGGGGCGAGAACCCAGGCGTCGATAAGGCTCCGGTCGGGTTCTCGACAGCCGCCACCAACGGGAAGTTCTCCATAATCCACGACTCAATCAACACTGAGCTCCCCCCTGGTTCGACCTACAACGACATCGCGACATTCATCGATGACGCGTTGGCGTTCGCCACGAAGGACGACTGAGGACTAGATGCAGACTGTATTACCCGCGCGTTGATCCGGTCATCGCCGAGGTTTCGCTAACAACCGGCGCGCGTCGGGTGCGGCGGGCAGAGTCTTCAGCAGGTCGTTCCAAGCGGTTGGTCCTTCGCCGATCTGAGAGGCAAGACGGCGGTGCGCGATGTCATAGAGCCTCAATGCTTGTTCGAGCATCGCAAGGAGCCATGCGGGACGCAGCTCGACGCGCGCCCATTTGCTCCCGGGTTCCTCGCCAGGAAATGTCGCGGCCTGCGCGAGTAGTGCCCAAGGAACCGAGTGAGTGAATCCAGACAGCAAGCGATAGAGAGCCGTTCCGGTGGGATCAGCGTCGGGACCGGCGATATCCGGCAGGAGTTGGCCGAAGAGTGTTGTGGCTGACGTCCGCGGCTGGCCAAAATGCGACGGCTTGGTTAGTCTTCTTGTCCCGGACTAGGCGATGACCAAGGGACTCAGCGTCCTTTATGAGGACCTTGATGCGGTCGTCTGCGCCGCGCCGCTGATTTTTGAACTTA
>DASPYG010000037.1:0-8278 GCA_035636885.1 Candidatus Nitrosopolaris sp. | reverse complement strand
GGCGATGCTTCGAGGTCGCCATGGGTCGTCAAGGCGCCAATCCTCAATCCACCGCCGGCGTCCGCATCGAGGCCGCTCAGCTCCGTCAGGCGATGGATGGCGATCAGGCGTTCCGGCAGCGGCGCCTTGCCGCTCCGTGCTGCGACGACAAGGTCGGTGCCGCCCGCCACGATCCTCAACCTGTCGTGCCCGGCCAGCATGGATCGTGCTTCCTCGAGGCTCGTTGGCTCGAGGTACGTCCGGTCGATCACGTCGCAGGGGTTCCATTCATGGCCGCCCAGACCCTTGGTGCGGTCATCGGAAGCCGGTGGACGCGGGCTCCCGTGGCGGTCGCGATCGCGTTGGCGACGGCTCCGGCAGCCGCGATGATCGGTGGCTCACCCACTCCCTTGCCGCCGCGGGGGCCCATCACGCCGGCGGTCTCGATGAATTCGACCCGAATCGGAGGCGCGTCAGCAGCCGTCACCAGCTTGTAATCGAGCAGATGTGGATTGACCTGCCGGCCGTCCCGGTAGGTGGTGCCCTCGGTCAGGGCCATGCCGATGCTGTGCACCACGCCGCCCTCGACCTGGCCCCGGGCGCCATCGGGATTGAGAACGCGACCGAAGTCATGGGCAGCGACAAGCTCCACCACCCGGACCACGCCGGTGTCGGAGTCGACGGCGACGCGCGCCGCCTGGCACGTGAAGGTCGGGTCGGCAAAGGCTGGAAATACCACCCGCCCCGAGCACGAGGCGCCGAAGTTGTCCGGCAGGGCTTCGGCGATCGCGGCTCCCTGCGCAGTGAGCAGCTCGCCATTGGCGAACACGGCCGCCGCCACGTCCGCGACCGACATCGCCGTGCCGGGCACGCCGCGCACCCGCAGGACGCCATTGACGATCTCCAGGTCGTCTGCAGAAGCTTCGAGCTTTTCGGCAGCGACCGACAGGATTCGCCGCCGGACCTCGGCGGCGGCGGCGATCACGGCCCGGCCGTTGTTGAACGTCGTCTGGCTGCCCGAGCTGCCCATGTCCCAGGCCCCGGCGTCGGTGTCTTGGTACAGAACCGAGACGCGATCGGGGCTGATCCCGAGCTCTTCGGCCGCGATCAGCGCCAGGCCCATCACAGCACCAGAACCGTTCTCCTGGGCGCCCGTGACCAGCGTTGCCGACCCGTCGGTGTTCACCTTGAGGCTGACCGACGACGCGGCGGGAAAGCTGAACCACCAGGCACACGCGAGGCCGACGCCCTCCCCGGACGACGCCTGCTGTTGGTAGCCGATGAGCTCGGCCGCCTTCTCCAGGCACGCTTTGGCTCCAACCGCCTTCATGCGCTGGCCGGTGGGACCTTCGTCACCGTCCTCGAGCAGGTTTCGCATCCGGATCTCGTAGCCGTTGAGGCCGACCTGCCTCCCCACCTCGTCGGTGTGCTGCTCCACCGCCCATGCGACCTGCGGACCCGAGGGCGCGCGCACGGACCCCGCGGGCGTCTTGTTCGTGTAGACGGTGTGCGCCGTGATGTCCAGGTTCGGAATGTCGTACGGCCCGGCGGCCATCATGGTTGCGATTTCGGCGATGCTCGGCGCATCGGAGGCGTACGCGCCGGTGTCGAGGATGATTCGCGCCGACCTCGCGGTCATCAGCCCTTCGCGTGTGACTCCGGTCTTCAAGTCGATGACGATCGGGTGATTGACCTTGTCCGGAGCCACGAACTCGTCATGCCGGTTGAAAACGACCCGCACCGGCCGCCCCGCCTTTTGCGCCAGGGCCGCGACGTGCGCTTCGAAGTGGAATTCGCACTTGCCGCCAAAACCGCCGCCGAGGTGCGGAACGATGATGCGCACGTTGCTCTCGGGCATCTGCAGGGTCTCGGCCACGCCGGCACGCGCCGCGAACGGCACCTGTGAGGTCGACCAGATGGTCACCTTGTCGCCCTGCCACTGCGCCAGCACAGCGTGCGGCTCGATCGGTACGGGATGCGACTGGTCGCACGTGTACCGCTCTTCGATGACTCGGTCGGCTCGGGCGAAGCCGGCGGCGACGTCGCCCTTGGCGATCGTCACGTACGCGCAGTCGTTGCCGCTGCGGACCAGGCCGTCGTAAGCGGTGTATGAGCTCCAGTCCGGATGCACCAGCTCGGTTTCCGGCTGGAGCGCAGCCTCCGGGTCGGTGACCGGGGGCAGCGGCTCGGCGTCGACCTCGATGAGCTCGAGGGCGGCCGTCGCGATCTCGGCGGTGCGTGCCGCGACGGCAGCAATCACCTCGCCCTCGAAGCGGATCACGCCGTCGGCGAACAGCGTGCGGTCCTTGACGGCGCTGCCGTAACGGAGCTGGGGTACGTCTGCCTGCGTGATCACCGCCACGACACCCGGCAGACGCCGGGCCTTACCGGCGTCGATGCCCTTGATCCGGGCGTGCGCCCGGCCGGCCAGCAGGAAACGCCCCTCCAGCATGCCCGGTAGCAGCAGGTCTGCGGCGTACCGCGCCTGGCCGGTGACCTTCTCGAGCCCGTCGGCTCGCACGTACTTGGCGTTGCTCACAAATCGGCCTCACAAGTCGGCGCCGGCCCGCAGCCAGCATTTTCCCAGAGCGAGACTACAGCGCGCCCTCGATCAACGTCGGGCCATCGGCGTCGAAGCAGCGAACGTAGGCTCCGCTGGGGCACCGCGCTTCAGCCGCTAACCGACGTAGAGTGCCGACATGCGCGTCGGACAGCCGGCCGCGAGGCCACTCACCCCGTTCGTAGACGTCCTGCCGCTTCCGCCTCGCCGCGTGATCAAGGAGCCGGCCCGCCTGGCGGTCCGTCTGCAAACGGCAAACCACCGCTTTCACCGCGACCTTCCCGCGTCGCGCGTGTGGGCATACGATGGCCACCTTCCCGGCCCCACCATCGAGGTCGATCGCGGAGTTCGGGTCGAGGTGCAGTGGGAGAATCGCCTCTCGGGAACGCTTCCGGTCGTCGTCACCCGAGCCTCCGTCCACGCCACCAACGGGGTGCCGGTGCAGTGCCTGCCGGGCCGGAGTGGAGGCGCACCTGATCCGAACGCGGCTGCACTCTCGGGATACGCGGTGGTGCACCTGCACGGCGCGGTCACCCAGGCGACGAGCGATGGCTGGACCGAGAACCTCATCGCTCCCGGCCAACAGACGATCGACACCTATCCGAACCATCAGCGCGCCACGCTGCTCTGGTACCACGACCACGTGATGGGAATCACGCGCTTCAACCTGTTTGCGGGCCTGGCAGGCCTTTGGATCGTGCGTGACGCCCGCGAACGCGAGCTGGAGCTGCCTGAAGGCCCGCCTTACGAGATCCCGCTCTTGCTCGCGGACCGAAACTTCGACACAGCTTCAAGCGGCGCCCTGACTGGAGAGCTGCTTCACAAAACCGACCCCGATGTGATGGAGTGCTTCAGCCCCTTCACCACCGTCAACGGCGTGATCTGGCCCCGGGTCGACGTCGAGCCCACCACGTATCGCTTCCGAATGTTGAACGGATCGAACGCCCGGACCTACCGATTGGTGCTCAGTCGTGACGGCCGACCCGACCACGAACGCATTCGTCAGATCGGCACGGACGGCGGGTTGCTGGCCGCGCCTGTGCGAATCCCTGCTCAGGGTCTCGTCCTTGCCTCGGCCGAGCGAGCCGACCTCCTGATCGACTTCTCCGATCTCGCTCCCGGAGCCGAGCTCACGCTATGGAACAACGCCGCCGCCCCGTTCAACGGCGCCTACGCCGACCCCTCCACCGCCGGCGCCGCCGACCTGGATGGCCTGCTCCCCTATCCGGAGGTGCTTCGCTTTGGCGTCATCGATGCACGTCGCGTTGGTCCGCGGCGGCCTGCGGTGCTCGCCACCGACTTCCAGCGGGCGGAACCAGAGCAGTTGAAGGGCTGCATCAGGCGCGCGATCGCGCTGGTCGAGCAGGAGAGCGATCAAGAAGGCAGGCCCAACATGCTGACGATGCGGGAGCTCGCCGAGGATGCGACCACCGATGGACCGGTCATAACGCTCGTCGAAACGCTTACGGGTCATCCGGAACAGGTCAGCCGCTGGCGCACCATCGCCACACGGTTCGAGGACAGGACCAATTTCTTTCCGATGCTGGGCGAGCGGGAGATCTGGCGGCTGATCAACCTGACCGGCGACACTCATCCGATTCACGTGCACCTCGAGAGCTTTCAGGTCCTCAGCAGGCAACCAGCCGCCGTCGATGTCCCGGCCGGCGGCATCACCGACACAGGCACCAGCGCTACCGTACGGATCGGCCAGGACGTCGCCGACGGCGTCCCCCACACGCTCGATGAGAACGAGCTTGGACTGAAGGACACCGTCCGGGTCAACCCGAACGAAGTCGTGGACATCCTCGTGCGTTTCGAAACTTTCGCCGGCCGATACATGTACCACTGCCACATCCTCGAGCACGAAGACCGCGACATGATGCGGCCTTTCGTCGTGATGCCCCCTGAGCTGATGCCGTTCATGTGACGCGGGACCAGATCTCCGCGAGGACGTCCGGACCGAAACTGCCCTTCGGGATGAATGCGATCGCACCAGACGCTGCGATCCGAGACGAGAATTCCTCGGGGTCGTAAGTCGAAAGCAGCAAGACCGCGACCTTGGGATCGGCCGCCTTTATGCGACGGCTCGCCTCAAGCCCGTCGATGCCTGGCAGATGGACATCCATGAGAACCAGGTCGGGATGAAGGCGGTCCGCAGCAGCAACCGACTCCTCGCCTGTCTCGACCTGGCCCACGACCTCGAATCCGTGCGCGGCGTCCACGACCTCCCGCGCCGCGGACCGATAGGCTTCCTGGTCGTCGCAGATCAAGACCTGAACTGGCATCGTTCGTTCGCAGCTTAGCCAAGGTGCTGCGCACCGCCAAGGGTGCCTGCACCATCTGAAAGGTGGGGCCAGCCCTATCCTTTGCGCGATGCCGATCAGGGTTGTGCTCGCCGATGACAGCTTCCTCATCCGCGAGGGAATGCGAGAGCTTCTCCAATCGGTGGATGAGATCGATCTCGTGGCAACCTGCGGCGACCTGGACTCACTGAAGGCAGCGATTGAGCGAGAACGGCCTGACGTCGTGCTGACGGATATCAGGATGCCGCCAAGCAACACGGATGAAGGCATCCAGGTGGCGGAAGAGCTCAGAAGCCGCTCACCGTCGACCGGGGTCGTGGTGCTCAGCCAGTACGCTGACGCCGAATATGCGCTGGCGCTCCTGGACAAAGGCGCGTCTGGGCGCGCCTACTTGCTGAAGGAGCGCGTGTCAGACCTGGACCAGCTCGTCAACGCCATCCGCGAAGTCGCCCGTGGCGGTTCGGTGGTCGACGCCAGGGTGATCGAGAATCTCATCGCCGCGCGCTCACGGAACAAGCGCTCCGCACTCGCCGACCTGACCCCGCGCGAGCAAGAGATCCTCGCCGCCGTAGCGGAGGGTAAGAACAACGCCGCCATAGCCAAGGCTCTCCACCTGACGGAGGGGGCTGTCGAGAAGCACATCAGCTCCATCTTCTCCAAGCTCGGGCTGAGCGAGGAGCCGGCCGTCCACCGCCGGGTCAAGGCGACTCTGATCTATCTCGCGGAAGAGAGGCAACCCGAAAAGCGGTAACGGGCCCCTGGCGGCCTTTGACCGAGGTTGGGCCGAGCTTTTCAGCCTGGAGAGACCGGCTCAACGCCGCGTACGTCGCATCGCTCATCACCGTCTCGCCACACGAGGCGAGCTGCTGAAGGCGTTGCGCGAGGTTGACGGCATCCCCTACGAGCGAGTACTCAGCGCGCTCGTCGCTCCCGATCAGGGCGGCCGCCACCAGTCCGGTCGAGAGGCCGACGCCAAGCTCAAAAATCGAAAGCCCCCCGGCCTTCCATCGCCGGTTCACCGCCGACTGAGCCCGGTGCATCGACGAGGCGGCGCCGAGCGCACGGTCGGCGTGATCAAGAAGCGGCTCAGGGGCGCCGAACACCGCCATCACCGAATCGCCGACGTACTGCATGACGGTCCCGTGCTCGGCGAGGATGGCGTCGCTCGCAGCGATGCGATGATCCTTCAGCTGGCCCGCCAGCCGGCTCGGGTCGGAAACCTCAGCGATCGCCGAGTAGCCGCGCACGTCGGAGATCAGGACGGTGACGACCAGGCGCTCGACGTCACCGAAAGCCTGACCACGCTGACGCAGGCGGTCCGCGATGCCGCCTGGGAGCAGGCGGCTGAGCATCTCACCCTGCTCCTCGCGATCGACGATCGCCTGGTGCAGCCGGCGCAGATTGCGAAGGCCCGCGACGCCGCCGCCGGTCGCCTGCTGCGCCAGCTTCAGGAAGAGCTGCTCGACCGATGCGGCGACATCTGCGCCCGTGGTCCCGCGCTTGATCGCGATCGCCTTGATCGGCCGTCCTTCGGCCACCAAAGCGAGCAGGTCCTCCTCGGCCGGGGAGAGGTTCGCCTCGCCCAGGGGCCGGACCAGCGCTTCGACGATCTTGGGATCGAGCAGCGAGCCCCCGGTGGTCACGGTGCGGACTGCTCTGGCCAGCTGATCCCTCGCCGCCACCCCATCCTTGAGCAGGTAGGCGCAGCCTGAGGCCCCCTCGCTGAGCAGGGCGACCGCGTAATCGGGGTCGTCGAATTGAGAAAGGATGACTATCCCGGTGCCGGGATGTCGCTTGCGCACCAACCGGGCGGCGTCGATCCCCTCGCGTTGGAAAGTTGGGGGCATTCGAATGTCTGTGACGATCACCTGGGGCACAAGCTCCTCAGCCCGAGCGATCACGTCGTCGTAGTCGCACGCCATGCCGACGACATCGATGTCGTCGGTCATCTCCAGCAGCGCGCGTAGGCCCTCGCGCACGATCAGGCTGTCGTCGGCGAGCAGCACGCTGATCCGTCCCATGGGCATAAGTGGACGTGGCGAGTCGAGACCGAGCAAGGGAGCCAGCGTCATCGCGACCGTGCGGCTGGCCCTACTCAAAGAGGCCAGCCGACACCATCGACCACCACTTCCCCCGGCCCTACGTTGCAGGGCGGAGGTTGATCAAATGAAATACGAAAGCTCAGTCACCGCGGTTTCCTGGATTCCATTCGAGGCGGTCAAGGGATTTCTGGCCGTGCCTTTCGACATGGGTCTGGCCCACTACGACGAACCGCTCCCGTCTCAGCTCGACGATATCGACGCCTGGCACCGGCAGGACCTGTTCCGCGAGGCCAATGAGCTGCGAGGCTGGATCGAGGCCGAAGACGGCAGGATCACAGGCTACGGCCAGGACGGCAAGGGCCGGATCGGCGCCACCCGTCTGAAGCTTGGCCCCAAGACTGTCACCGTGAAGGCCAAGGCTATGCCCGACATCCGGCCGGAGCCTGATGTTACGGACAGATACGTCCGCTTCACGCAGACATCTGGAGGCCGAACGGGCGTGCCGGCGCCCAGACCCGTTTCGCGCAAACCCTTCCTTCAGATCGACTCCGCGGTCGCCTGGACGACGCTGTCGCTCACCATCCACAGCGACGGCCGCGCAGAGCACCGATTGGCCGGGGCCAGCGCCTTCCCCCGTCACTGGATCTACGACCACAGCGGCAAGCTGGTCAAGCAAACCGGCCTTACGGACTTCGCCACCTGGATCAACGATGCCTTCGGCGAGCGCACTCCATGGGGCGCCTACGACTCGCCGGCGCTCACCAACCAGGTCGAGAGCGAGCTCGAGCGCGAGCTGGGCCGGATGGTGATCAAGAGTGGCAAGACCAAGGGCCGCACCCTTCCCAAAGGCAAGACACTCATCGAGCAAGGCGACACAAAAGATGACCTTTACCTGGTCCTGGACGGCACGTTGGCGGTCGAGGTCGACGGAGCTCAGGTGGCTCAAGTGGGCCCTGGCGCGATCGTTGGAGAGCGCGCAACCCTGGAAACCGGGAGGCGAACCGCCACACTGAGAGCGCTAACCCCTTGCCGGGTGGCCTCGGTTCCGCGACGCTACGCGGACGGGAAGGAACTCGTCGAGATAGCCGCCGGCCACCGGCGGGAGGAAGCGCGCTGATGCATTCACCGACACTCGGCGCGATCGTGCAGGCCCGGCGCCTGCGCAAGGTCTACAGGGGCGCCAACCAGGTCGAGGCCCTGCGCGGCATCGACCTCGAGGTCGAGCGTGGCGAGATGGTGGCCATCGTCGGTCCGTCCGGTTCTGGCAAGACGACCCTCCTCAACTGCCTTTCCGGCCTGGACGCGTTCGACGGCGGCCAGGTCGTGGTCGACGGCCAGGACCTTTCCACGATGTCCGATCGCACGCGCACCGCCTACCGCCGCGAGCACATGGG
>DASPYG010000036.1:0-32517 GCA_035636885.1 Candidatus Nitrosopolaris sp. | reverse complement strand
ATGCTCTCGGATGCGCAGGTTGAGCGCCTGATAGCTCAGCGAGCCCGATGGGCGGTAAACGCCGAGAAGGCCCTGAACGATTGGATCGCCGACGACCCAATCGCTCCTGACAAACGGGAGAACGCCCACCTGTTTGTCGTGGCGGATCCGGTGCCGCCGCGCGAGCGACTCCTTCTGCCGGTGCTCGGGGTTGGCGACTACACGGCCACATTCCGAGACTTGGTCACCGCCACAAGGCATCAAGCTCCTGGCACGTTCGTGCCCGACATGCCGACACACCTGAGCAACTTCTCAACCACCGCCGATGGATGGGCGTGGAAAAGCTACGCAGTCTTTGGCCAGCGCGAGGAGAGTGAGCAGGGACGAGAACGTGAGAGGGGCGCGCTGATCGTGGAGATCTGCGAGAACGGTCAGCTCAGGATGATGTGCGGGCGGGCCACCGAGGACTACAACGGCAAACGGCTCATGTTCGACGACCTAGTGCTTGGGCTAACCGCGCGAATCGTGAGCCTTGCAGAGGGCGTGAGCCATGCGGCAGGGTTCTTGGGGAGTTGGGACTTCGGGGTCGGAGTGACCATGCTTCGCGGGGCAATCTCGAACAGGCGGTACTCGGGCGGATTCTTCACTTGCCCGCCCTACACCGCCGACAACTACATCGCGTCAACACGTGCCGCCTTGGCCGAGATCGAGAGAGGGACGGGGCCGGTGGTTGAGCGCCTGCTTGGCCGTTTGTATCGGGCAGTTGGAGCGGACCAAGTTGCTGAGGTGAAGAAGCACTTCGCCTAGGGGTCGTCAGGTCCAGAGCGCAGCACCGTGCTGGTGGTGGGCTACGGTGCCCAAGGAAGCCGATTCGGCCCGTTCCGCGCTGTCCAGCACTGGGCGACCCCGAAAAGACGTTCGGAGGGGTGCTAGATCACGGATACACTCCTAACCAGGCGGTGTTCGGTGCCTCTCCCACACTTGGAGCACTACGTTGGCCGCCTGCCTATTGTGGATCTGGGTGTCGCGGGTTCAAGTCCCGCTAGCCACCCCTTCCTTGCCTCGATGACAGGACTGAAAATTGACCGTTGGAAGTGTGTTACTGCATTGGCGTCGAGGTGCGAAATTGGCCTCCAGAGCGGCCGATCGCCCAGCCCAGCCAGCCCGACCAGGCCAACGCAAGCACTGCGCCAATCGCCACAAGTAGGGATCCGAGCTCGCTCGCAAACGAGACGCCGGCGTCAACCAGCAGCAGGTTGGCAAGCCCCAGCCAGTAGAAGACCGCTAGCGCTATGCTCAGCCAGCCCAGACCGACGGGCAGCGAACGCTGCCTCAGGACAATGCGTCCGGTCCAGAGCGTGCCGAGGCTCGCGAACAGTAGATAGCCGCGCTGCAGCCAGTTGATGACGCCAGACCAGATGCTGGACGACGTCCCGAGAATGTTCAGGTCCTGAGGGCTCATGCCGGCGCTGTCGCGGGCAACGACTTGGGCCGAGCCAATTTGGGACAGCATCCACACCATCCCCACTACTCCTGCTGCGAGAAATGACGCGTACATCAACTCGCTCCTGATGTCGCGACCAAAGAATTCGCGCAGAACCACGCCGATCGCAATGAGACTGGCAAAGGCAGCAATGAAAAGGAGAAAGGAGATGTAGAGCTCGGGCCAGATTTGGCGGATATACGCGTAATGCTTCGCCAGGTCCGGCGCGGTAGGCGGGATACCGACGCTCACGACAGTGACCAGAACTCCTGCGACGATCAGAAGGCCGCCGTATGCCCATGCAAACGCCCGGCCGGTACGCGCCCACTCGCTGTCTATCTTCATTCCGCGTGCAGAGCCTCAACCACATTGGTGCGTGCAGCCCACCGTCCTGGGATCAGCGCCGCCGCGACTGCGACCAGGACGCCGATGACTGGAATCGCCACCAGCTCGAGCGGGCCGAAAACGGCGTACGCCGCCGGTGGCGTGTCGTTGCCGGCCGAGACGCTGATCAAGTCGAGCAGGTACCGGTGCAGGCCGACACCGACCGGAACAGCGACGATCCCACCGACGAGCGCGATCAGACCGGCCGCGGCGGCCACCATGGCCACCACCTGGCGCGGGCTCATGCCCACGGCTTTCAGCGTTGCAGTGTCGCGTACCCGTTCACGCGTGTTGAGCAGGAGCGTGTTGAATATCCCGCCGACGCCGATCAGCGCGATCACGATCGCGAGGATGAGCAGGACGGTGTCGATGATCTTGACGGGCGCGACGATGCTCGTGTTGTTGGGCTGGACGTCGAGAAGGTCAAGTTGGGCTGCCGAGACGTGCTGGACGTACGCGTTGACAGACGCACCTGGACTCAGCGTGATCAGGTAACCGTCCGGAGTCACGTCGGGCTCAACCGCGCTCAGCGTGCCCCAGTCCATGAACAGAGAGTGGCCGAGGTTGTTGATGTCGTAGATCTCGCCGACGACTACCAGCGGAACCGCGCTACCGCGCACTGATGCATTGAAGTGATCGCCAATCTTGAGGTGGGCGTCCTGAAGCAGCGCCTTGGGTGCCAGCACCTCACCCGGCCCGCTGAACCATCGCCCCGCGACGACCATGTAACCGAGGTGCGATGAATCTCCGCGGAAGATCCGCGCGTTGACGGGATCGCCTATCCCAGGCACGGTGAAGTTCTCTCCTGTCTCCGCGACCACGCGTGCGGTTGCGGGCTGGGCGCTGATGATGGCCAGCGCGTCGGCATCCGACAGGGCGGGACTCTTGTGCACGACCACGTCGACGTTCCCGGCATTGGTCTCGCTGTTGTTGATCGCTGTGAAGCTCCTCGGCAGACCGAGAGCGACAGTGATGGTCGCGACGCCAAGAAGAATCGCCACGAGGGTCAGAACCGCGCGAGCCGGCCGCGCGAACGCGTCGCCAACGCCGATGACGACAGGTCGCGGGAGCCGCAGCCTGGCCGCGAAACGGCGCAGGCCGCGTCCACTCTGCCCGCGCGGCGCGCTCGCGTTGGCAATGACCACGACCGGCTTGAGCAAGCCGGCGCGAAACGCCGGCACCAGCGCCGCCAACGCGACCACGAGCAGTGCGCCCGCGAGAGTGACCAGGTCGAGCCCGACCGAGAAGGTTGGGGTGTAAGCAAGACCTAGGGCGTGCGAACTGTTGGCCAGCAGGGGTTGGCTGGCCAGAGTCCCGGTTGGGATGCCGACCAGGCATGCCGCCGCGGCCGGGATCAAGATCTGGAGCTCGAACACCGCCACCACCTGGAGGGGCGTGAAGCCGACCGCCTTCATGATGCCGATCTCGCGATAGCCGGCGAGGACGATGCCGGTCACCAGGTTGGCCACGATGGCCGCGGTGGCTGCGAGGGCGAAGACGCTGAAGGCGACCAGCACGCTGGTGACGATCTGGTTGGTGATGTTGAAGACGTTGCGAATGAGGATGTAGTTGATGGAGCCGGTGACGCTACCTCGAGGCAGCGCGGAGCGGAGTCGATCCACGTCAGCCTGCAGCTGCGCGCTCGAAGGGTCGGTGGCGAACCGGTAGGTCATCAGGTAGAAGGCAGAGTTCTTGGCGGTCACGGCGGGTATGGCGGAGCTGAGCATCCACGCATGCTGGCTGCTGAGGTCCGCGCTTCCCTCGTCGATGTCGACGACCTGGGCCACGACTGTGAGCACAGGTTCCTGCGCGACGCTGACGACCTTGAGCTTCTGGCCAATCGGGATGTTGTTGAGCTCCGAGAACGAGCGCGTGAGAGCGATCTCGTCGTTGGAGCTCGGCCATCGGCCCGAGGTGATGCGAAGCTGCTCCACGGGACCACCCGGATCGGCCCGGCCGAACGTGTCCATGGAGAACTTGCGGCTGCCGGCCTCGAACTCGAGCGAGGTGGCAGAGTAGGGGCCGCCAGATGCCGTCGCGCCCAGAAGCTGTGCCGTTCCGGCAATCGCGCGAGGATCGGTGCCGCTGTCGAAGGCAACCTGCAGATGTGCGCCTTGCTGTGCCTCAAAGGCGGTCTGGTATGGATCGTGCGCCTGGGACAGGAGGGTAAGCGCCATGGTCCCGGTGCCCACGGCGAGCAGGGTCGTGACGAAGATCACTGTTGCCTGGATGCGCCGCCGCTTGAGGTCGGTGATCGCTTTGACCAGGATGGCCGTCATCGCGATGACTCCTCTCCGCGGACCCGGACCACGTCTGCGGCGGGCCGCTCGGTGGTGTCTAGCCGCGCGTCGTCGACGATCTTGCCGTCCATCACGCTCACGACCCGCGACGCATGTCTCGTGGCGAGCTTCGCGTCGTGGGTGACCAGAAGGATCGTCTGCCCGTCGCGATGAAGCCGGGCCAGGAGATCCATGACCTGGTCCCCGCTGTGTGTGTCGAGCGCGCCTGTCGGCTCGTCGGCGAGCAGCAGGGTTGGGTTGTTGATCAGCGCCCGCGCGATAGCCACCCGCTGCTGCTGGCCGCCGCTGAGCTTCGCGGGGTACCGATCCGCGACTTCAGGGATGCCAAGAGTTTCGAGCAGCTTGCGTCCCCGAGCGTCGGCCCTTTCCCGCCCCTTCAGCTGGGCCGGGATGAGGACGTTTTCGAGAGCTGTGAGGTTGGGCAGGAGGTGGAAGAACTGAAAGACAAAACCGACGTGGTCGCGCCGGAATCGCGCCAGCCCGGACTCGCCGAGGCGGCCGAGATCCATCGCGCGGACCAGCACGCTGCCCGAGGTCGGCCGGTCAAGACCGGCGATGAGGTTGAGGAGCGTCGATTTGCCGCTGCCCGAGGGCCCCATTATTGCCGTGAACTCGCCCTGCTCGACGCTGAGTGAGACCCCGTTCAGTGCGCCGGTGATCCCGCCCTGGTACACCTTCGTGACATCGGTGAGCCTGACCAGCTCGCTCATCGCGCTTTCCCACCATGCACGTCTTCCATCAAGTCGTCCACCCATTTCAAATCGGCCTCCGTGTGAAGTAAGGCGCCACGTACGAGCCGCGCCAAGTCGTTACGTCCGTCACGTCGCGCTCGCTCCTCGAGCACGTTGAGGTCGCGCAGTCGCTGCAGGTAGGCGCGCTTCTGCCGGGCGAGCAGCGCCGGTAGGCCGCCGTTCGCCACCCGTGTGGCGAGCAGGAGCTTGACGTGGATGTCTTCGTGCAACTGTTGGGGCCCTGAGTCGGGCTTTGCCAGCCAATCAGCGAGCTCTTTGCGCCCGATGTCCGAAAGCTCGTAGAGGAGCTTTCCGCGATCGCCGCGCAGCCCGACCGGCCGAACCCAGCCGTCTCGCTCCAGGCGCTGGAGCGTGGTGTAGATCTGCCCGATGTTGACTTCCCACGTGCCGCCGAGCATCGACTCAAACCGGTTCTTGACCTCATATCCGTGGAGGGGCTCCTCGGCAAGAAGCCCCAGCACGCCGTACTTAAGCGACAACTTCCCTGGTGTCCATACTGAGTATGCATGCGGAGTATGCATACTGCCGCTGATGCTGTCAAGGACCGAGTTCCGCGTGGACTGTCGAGTTAGATTCGTCCGCCCATCCGCGGCATGCGCTCTCTGGCGATCTCCTTGAGCCGGTTCCACGCCGGAGACGAAGATCCGGTCGACGCTGCGATCAACTCGGCGATGCCCGGGTCCGCGTCCGGCCGCCTTTTGCTCGCGCGCCCGCCGGCTCGCCTGACGAGCCACCGCTCGGCGCGCTCGGCAAGCGCATCAAGCCGAGGGTCGTCCGCCGGCCAGTCGAACGCCGCGTCGTATTCGAGGTAGATGGCAACGAACTCCGGATCGTCGATCGCGTCGAGCTTGTCGGCGAACCAGATGGCGGCCGCTTTCGGCGAAGCCGACTGGAGCAGGATCCAGCCGTCGCGCTCCGCCTGCACGCCGCGCCGGCTTACGCCAAGTTCGCGAAGCTGGTCGAGGTAGTCGGCGACGTCTGCGGAGACGAAAAGCCGGTCACCGGCAGTGAGCCGCGCGATCCGCTCGCGAGTGCGACGGACCTCCCTTGCCCGCTCTTGCAGGCCGCGGTCGATGTCGGCCATCGCCGCGCCGAACTGATCGGGCTCGGCCGTGAAGAGCTCCTTGATGCGAGCGAGAGGCACGCCGGCCTCGGCGAACGTCTTGATCTTGACGAGTTCGATGGCATGCTGGGCGGTGTACCGCCGGTAGCCCGACGAGTCACGCGTCGGCTCCTCGAGCAGCCCGCGCTTGTGGTAGTGGCGGACGGCCTTGATCGTCACGCCGGCGTACGCGGCGAGCTGGCCGATCGTGATCATTTGCTTCGGATCATGTCACCGGGTTCCTCGGCGGAATGTGGCCTGGGCCCAGAGGAATGACACCAGCGCCATCGCCGCGCACCAGGCCAGAGCCACATACGGGGTGTTGCCGACCGGCGCGCCGCTGAGCAGCGCGCGCAGGCTGTCGACCACCGGGGTGAACGGCTGGTTCGCGGCGAACCAGCGCACGCCGGCAGGCATTGACTCCGGCGGCACGAATGTGCTGGACAGGAATGGAAGCAGGAACGACAGGGGCAGCGTTGAGCCGTTCGCGCCGGCGACGCTCTTCGTGACCAGGCCGATGGCCGCGGACAGCCAGGCGAGGGCAAATGAGAACGCCGCGACGATTCCGACGACAGCAAACCAGTCGGCGACCGAGGCCTTCGGCCGGAATCCGACCAAGAGTGCCACCCCGATGACCGCGGTGGTGGCGACAAGCATCCGCAGGACGCTGCCGCCGACATGTCCAGCCAGCAGAGCACCGCGAGAGACGGCCATCGTGCGAATCCGGTCGACAAAGCCACCGGTCATGTCCATGGTTACGTTGATCGCCGTGGGCCCGCAGCTTCCTGCCACCGCCATGATGAGGATGCCGGGCACGAGGAAGTCGATATACCGTGCTCCTCGCGCTGCGTCACCGAGCCCGTGGCCGATCGTCCCACCGAGGATGTAGTCGAACAACAACAGCATTACGACCGGCACGAGTACCGCGCTCACGATCAGCAGGCGGAGGAGTCGGATGCTGTGCTTGATTTCCCGTCCCAGCATGGTGGCGGAGTCCTGGACGGCCAACGTCAAGGCGCTCATCAGTTCTTCTCCTTAGACGCACCGCCGGTCACCGCAAAGAACACGTCGTCGAGGTCCGGCGTGTGGATGGACAGGTCCTCCACAGCCACGTCGTCGCCGAGGCGGGCGAGCACGTCGCGCAGCGATCGGATGCCGCGTTCGTTCGGCACCCGCAGCACCAGTTCCTCGTCGTCGCGCGTGCCTTCGCGCAGCTCTCGCGCAGCTCTGTCGAGCGAAGCGGAGTCAGCGAAGCGCAGTCGGATGTGCGCGCCTGGGAGGCGCCGCTTCAGCTCCGCTGGGGTGCCCTCGGCGACGATTCGGCCATGGTCGAGCACGGCCATGCGGTCGGCGAGGTGGTCGGCCTCCTCGAGGTACTGGGTGGTCAGCAGGATGGTGACGCCCTCGGTGCCGAGGTCGCGGATCATGCGCCACATGGTGTGGCGGCTCCGCGGGTCAAGGCCCGTCGTGGGTTCGTCGAGGAAGATCAGCCGTGGCCGCCCCATCAGGGTCATTGCAAGGTCGAGCCGCCGCTTCATTCCACCCGAATAGGTGGCCGGCGTCTGGTGCGCCGCCTCGACGAGGTCGAAGCGTTCCAGCAATTCGGTGGTTCGCGCCCGGCGCTCGGTCGCCCGCAGATGATGTAAGCGCCCCATGAGGGCCAGGTTCTCCTCGCCTGTCAGCAGGTCGTCGACTGCCGAGAATTGCCCGGTGACCCCGATCGCCCCCCGCACCGCGCCGGCCTCGCCGCGCAGGTCGCAGCCCATGACGGTGGCCGTACCGCCGTCTGCCGAGATCAGGGTGGAGAGCAGCCGTACGATCGTGGTCTTTCCGGCTCCGTTCGGCCCGAGCAGAGCGAAGACCTCGCCTTCGGCGATGGTGAGGTCGACGCCGTCGAGGACGACCTTCTCCCCGTAGGCCTTGCGCAAGCCCCTGACGGAAACGGCGGTGCGTGTCGCGGGGTCGGTCACCGTGTTCATTTGCCACACGCTAGAACCTTGACCCAGGGTCAATGTCAAGCCCGGTGCCACGATGACCGGAAGGCGGTTACGCCTCCACAATCGAACGCGTTGGAGTTGAACTTAGTCGCCGCTGAAGAGTGGATTCGTAGCCACGTCGACCCGGTGGGCGCCATCGAAACGACTCACGTTCGGCCATGGGCGACGGTGATACGGGTGCCAGTCGCAGATGGCCTGACCTGGTTCAAGGCGTGCGCGCAGGTTCAGGCATTCGAGCCAACGCTGACCGCCGACCTCTACGCTCGGTGGCCCGACCGCGTTACCGAGGTGGTGGCCGTCGACGACGCCCGGGGCTGGCTGCTGCTCAGGGACGCCGGCACCGCAGTCAGGGAGCTAGGAAATCCGCCCGAGGCCTGGCTCGAGGCATTGCCATCCTTCGCAGAAATGCAGAAAGGAGAGATCGCCTACGCCCTTGACCACATCGGCCACGGCGTGCCGGACCTCCGGATGGCGGCGCTGTCTGCGGGTTTTGAGCGCCTGCTCGAGGCCGAGCTCCCACTCGCGAGAAATCATGTCAATCGACTACGGGACTACGCGCCGCGCTTCGCCGAACAATGCGCTGTGCTGGCTGAGCTGGGAATCCAGGAGTCGGTCCAACACGACGACCTCCACATGGCAAACCTCTACACCGACGGCGGCAAGCTCCGAGTCGTCGACTGGGGAGACTCATCGATCGCGCATCCCTTCTTCTCATTGGTGGTGACGTTCCGGTTCCTCGAGGAGTTCAACCACCTCGCTCCAGACGATCCATGGTTCCGTAAGCTGCGTGATGCCTACCTGGAGCCGTGGGGGAGCGGATTAGAAGAGACCTTCGAAATCGCAATCCGCGTCGGCTCGTTTGCGCATGCGATCGCCTGGACCCGCCAGCGGGATGCACTCACAGCCGAGGCGCGGCCCGACTTCGACAGAGCGTTCTCGATCATCTTGCGGCGCGCGATCGCCCAGACGCGCGACTAGCACCCCAGTTTCAGGGATACGACCAAATGGGCACTAAGGGCGCTGCCAATGGCTCGGAACGCGACCATTTGTGCCCGAACGGTCGGACCGAACCTCTAGGGTCCTCCAATCCCGAAGGCGGCCGGTGGGAAGAGCTCACGCATCTACGACCCCTCGACGACTTCGAAGATGCGGTCGGCGACCAGGCCATGTGCCTCGCGGTGGACGCGCATCGCCGCATCCGCGTCTGGCGCGTCGACCAGGCAGAACGCCTTCCGCTCCTTCTCGTCGACCCAGTACTTGAGGTACTTGACCCCGTAGGCGTCTTGCTTGGCGAGGTCGGCGGCGTGAGCATGGGCGACGTCGGCGGCAGTCGCCCCTTCCGGAAGGTTCTCGTGCACGTCCATGAAAACAGGCATGGTCATATCTCCTCTGAACGAATGGGCCGGCGTGACGAATGCAGGCTAGGTGCTGACGATCAGGGAAGCATCAACCGTTCGGTCGATCTTTCAGCCGGACGAGATCTGCGCCAGGTCGTGCTCTAGAGCGAAAACGGTCGCACCGGCCCGGGTCTTGACGCCGATCTTTCCGTACACATTGATGAGGTGCGTGTGCACGGTGGCCTCCGATATGTGAAGTGCACCCGCGATCTGCTTGTTGGACTGCCCGCGGGCGAGCTGCCGGAGCACGTCGACCTCACGGTCCGTCAACCCCGCCGGCCAGCCACGAGCTGCGCGGCCGGGTTTCGAACGGTGCCCGGCGGCGGCCAGCACGCGCGCTTGCTCAAGATCAGATCAGGGACGCTTACGCTGCCCAGATCGTGCACGTGGGCCGCCCTGCGAAGCGTCGCGATCTCGGCCTCGGCAAGTCCGAGCCCCGAGGCGGCGTCCTCCACCAGTCGCGCGACCCGCGGCGAGTGTCCACCGGTGTATGGAGACTTGAGATCGACGAAGTCGGCAAGCGCCCGGCACACCTCGTCCAGGTGTCCCGGCAAGACCCATACGTACGGCTCAGGCTCTTCTGCCAGCGCTTCGTCCCAGACCGATTCGCGCCCGGCCTGCTCGATCAGGTCATGGCTGTTATCCAGCCACAGCCGGGCGAACTCTGGGTCGAACTCGCCGCCGCTCCGCTCGCGAACCGCGGTATCGGCTGCCGCTATGCCGCCGACCTGGTGGTAGGTCTGCGCGACGTGCACCAGGTGAACGAGCCGCGCGATCGCCGATTGTTCGTCACCTCGGGGCAGGTCGGTGAAGACCCTGCCGTCCCAACGGGCATATGTATGACGCAAGGCGTCGGTGACCTTGGGCGAGGCGCCCAGGCGCGCAGACAGCCGCACGGCTACGTCCGCGACGCTGGCGAAGACCTCCGGGGCCGCGCCACTGGTAGTGATGAAACCCGCCACGCCAGACACCCATTGCTGTGGCCTCCACTCACTGGCGAGCCGGGTGATCACGACCCGCATCAGCTCAGGCCGGTTCGCGAAGTCGACCTCCGACAGCCATCTCCGTACGCTGACGTCGTCTCCCGCGCCCATCCGGCTCTGGATCGAGACCGCCCCGGTGCAGCCCACGTGATACAGCAGCGCAAGGTAGTAGGCGTCGGAAAGCTCGTCCCGAGACCAGCCCGCCAAGCGAGCGAGCCGCACCGAGAAGAGGGCGTCGCGCAGAGCGCTCTCGGGGGGCACGTCATGAGCCAGGTCGCTCGCGAGTGAAACGGTGGCGAGCAGCTCGGCTAGTCGGACCCCCCGGTTGCCAAGCACTCCGAGCGAGTATGAGACAAAGAAAAGAAAGAAAAGATCGACTGAACGGTTGATGCCCCGCGGTGCGCCCGCTCTTACGGTGCGCCTATGGCAAACACAACTTCATCCCAAGCGTTCCTCGATCATCTCGCAGCCCGGAATTTCCAGCAGCTGGCCGGCACTCTGGCGGCGGACGCGGTAGCCCGGTTTCTCCTTCCACGCGGCCCGCAGGAGACGGCCGGTGCGGACGCGATCGCACATCGTTTCGAGGGCTGGTTCGGCGCCGCCACCGGCTTCACCGTGCTCTCCACGGTCAGCGAGCCGGTGGGTGGGAGGTCACTCCTGCACTGGCGGTTCCGTCTCAGTCGAGACGGTCGGTCGACCGAGGTGATCGAGCAGGTTGCATTCGCGGACGTGGGGCCGGACGGCATCCATCGCCTGGACCTGTTGTGCTCAGGCTTCCTACCCGACGTCCAGAGCTGCGATATCCCGGTGCGCGACTGAAGGGTGAGAAGCGAGAATGTCCTTGGCAGTCAGACCCCAACCGGTCCAGGGGGCTAGCCGAATCCGCAGTCGAGGGTGACCTTGTTCAGGGCGCCCTCCAGGGCGGCGAGCTCCTGGTCGTCGAGTCGTTCGACGAACAGTTCCGAGACCCCGCGCAGGTGAACAGGTGCGGTTTCGGCCAGCCGGGTCACGCCCGCATCTGTCAGCGCGACCACCACGCCGCGGGCGTCGCCGTCGGCGCCGGCTCGGCGCACGACGCCGTCGTCGACCATCCGGTCGATCCGGCGGGTCATGCTCGAACGTGAGCTGAGCGTCCGGTCCGCGAGCTCCGTGATGCGAAGCGCGCCACCCGCCTCCGCCAGCTGACCGAGCACATCGAAATCGCCCAGGGTCGTACCCGTCTTCCTTTCCAGATCCGTCGCGAGCCGGCGCAATAGCGTGGCGCGCGCCTTGAGCAGTGCCCGCCACGCGCCCAAGCCTCGTCCGCCCGGGAGCTCCTGGGCGACGAGCCGGTCGAGGAGGCCGGCAACATCGGGTTCAGAAAGTACTTGCATATGCAATAAACCCGGCAGCAACCAGGTATTTGCAGTTGCAAGTATACGGGCGAACCCCAGGAGGAAATGTGGTCAGCGAGCTCAAGCCGGAACTCGACCCTTCTATCAACAGCCAGTTCGGGATGCTGGCGGACGACGCGCGCGTGAAGCGAACCATGGCCGCGCTCGAGGCGAATGGAATCAAGGTGTTCCGAGCGGCCGATGCCGCCGAGGCAAGGCGGATCGTCCTGTCCCTGATCCCAGATGGGGCACAGGTGCATCACGGAGCTTCGCAGTCGCTCGAGGCGTCGGGCATCATCGCGGCGATCGAAAAGTCGGGTCGGTTCGAGCACTTGCGTCCGAAGGTGTTGAGCATGGACCGCAAGACTCAGGGCGACGACATCCGCCGGCTGATCGCATCGCCGGACGTGATGCTGGGCAGCGTCCATGCCGTCACCGAGACCGGAGCGCTGATCACGGCCTCGTTTGGCGGCAGCCAGCTCGGTCCATACGTCAGCGGGGCCGGGAAGGTGATCCTGGTCGTCGGGACGCAGAAGATCGTGCGTGACCTGGACGAGGGCCTTCGCCGGATCAACGAGTACGCGTTCCGGCTCGAAGACGCCCGGGCCCAGCTCGCGTACGGCATTCACAGTGCCGTGAACAAGGTGCTGATCATCAACCGTGAGGCCGCCCCCGGCCGCATCACCGTCGTCTTCGTCGACGAAGTTCTGGGCTTCTAGCCCAACGCGGGCATGCCTGCTTACGATTGGATCGCCATGGCCGCGAGACGGTTGTTCTTTGAGGCCGCGTACTTGTTCGGCTGGAAACCCTGGGACTCGGGCGTCCCACCTCCCGAGCTCGTCGAGCTGATCGAGGGGCCCAATGCGCTGAAGCTAGGGCGGGCCATCGACCTCGGCTGCGGAACCGGCACCAACTGCAGGTACATGGTCGACCACGGCTGGGAGGTAACGGGAGTCGACTACGTGGCGCGGGCCCTGAATGCGGCCAAACGTAAGGCACCCCAAGCAAGGCTGTTGGTCGGCGACGTGACCAGGCTCGCCGAACTAGGAGTCGATGGACCCTTCGACCTGTTGCTCGATCTAGGTTGTTTCCACTCGATCACCGACGATCGCCGCCAGGCTTACGTGAGAGAAGCGGCGCGGGTTGCTCGTCAAGGCGGGACGCTCCTCATGTTCGCCTTCGGTAAGAAGGGACGCGGGACGCCCGTTGCGACCCCCTCGGAGATCCGGCAGCGGTTCGCCGACGACTTCGATGTGGTCGAAGTTCGCGCAGGCGCTCCGTTCCGCCGGCAGACGTGGTACCGGATGGCGCGCAAGTCGGCATGAAAATCACGCATAGGCGTTGGGGGTTGCGATGGCAAAGGTTCTATGGCATGTGACGATATCGCTCGACGGCTTCATCGCGGGGCCCGAGAATTCCATGGACTGGATGCTCGGCTACGGGGAGGAAAACTCCGAGGTCGATGAGCTCCTGAAGCGGATCGGGGCAGTCCTCGCCGGCCGGCACACCTATGAGGTGGGCGCGGTCCAGGAACGACCTGAGTTCCGCAAGCCATATGGCGGCGCGTGGTCCGGGCCGGTGTTCGTATTGACGCACAACGCGCCAAAAGACCCGAGCGTCACCTTCCTTTCCGGCGACATCCGCGCAGCGGTGGAGACGGCGAGCCGCGCAGCGGGCGACAAGTACGTGGTCGTCTTCGGAGCCGACGTGGCGCGCCAGTGCATCGAGGCGCACCTGCTGGATGACGTGGCCATCCACGTGGTCCCTGTTTTGCTCGGAGACGGCGTTCGTCTCTTCAGCCGGTCAGGTGGGGACGCGGTCCACCTCGAGCTGAGTCGGGTATCTCGAGCCGGGCAGGTGACCAACCTACGGCTCGCGGTCGTGGGGTAGCTCGTCCAAAGCGATAGCATCCGCTCGATGTCGCACCGCGGCGACGTGGAGCGCTTCGACCGGTGGGCCAAGACCTACGACCGTCACTGGATGCAGATGCGGATCATCGACCCGGTCCAGCGCACCGTCCTCGAGCTGGCTGCGGCCGAATCCCCGTCACCGGCCACCGTTCTCGACGTGGGCTGCGGCACTGGACGCCTGCTGCACGCCGCAGGTTTGCGTTTCCCCGATGCCACGCTCTTCGGCGTCGACCCCGCGGCGGGCATGGTGGAGCAGGCGCGGGCGTCCAACCCCGTGGGCAGCGCCACCCGTTTTGAAGTCGCATCGGCGGAGAACCTTCCCTTCGATAAGGATCGTTTCGACCTTGTGTTCAGCACGGTGACGTTCCATCACTGGCGCGACCAGGAGAAGGGGATCGCCGAAATAGCTCGCGTGCTGGCTCCGGGCGGGAGTTGGCTTCTCGCCGATTTAGTTGCGACAGGGGCAATGCGATATGTGCGCCGTCTGTTGCGCATGCGTCGGTTTCGTGAGCGCCGCGAGCTCGAGACGATGCTCGACAAAGCCGGCCTGGCGGTTTTTGCCGAGAGGCAAGTGCCGGGCCTGGGCGGCCAGGTGCCGGCCCTCGCGATTGCGTCTCCGCGGTAAGCCCGGCCCACTGCTGGAGCCCTCACCACTTCTAGGCCATTGTCCCGGCCTGGAGCGCACTTGGTCCATCGACAGCCGCATTGGCACTCTGTAGCGTGCTCGGCACCTATGAGAGGAGGGTTGGCGGTCGGTCGTGCGCGCCTGCTGGCGTCGTCGAGCCTTGCGCTGCTCTTCTTCGCCGCCGCTCCGACGGCCGCGTTCGCTTCGTCGTCGGGCCCGGCGTGCGGGCATGCGAACGCGAACAATCCTGGACATCACTACGGCCTGATCAAGAACGGCTGCTGGCCGGCCTCGGCGCGGGCGCCCGTGCCTTCGCCTGTACCCGCGCCGAAGCTGCCAGCCAGCGCGCTCACGCCGCCTGGTCACGTCTCTGTCGCGACGCCGCCCGCATCCACGCCGGCGGCCGTCGTCCCCGCCGCGGTGACGCCTTCGTTCACGGGGGCCATCGCCCCGGCCCTGCAAGCCACGAGGCCCGGGAATGTGGCGGCAATCGATCACGACCTGTGGGTGGTGACCGCCTTGCTGCCCACCCTGCTCGTGATCTGGCTGTTGCTCGCAGGTCGCCTCGCGGCCGGCAATCTTAGACCGCGCCCAGCGCCGGCCAAGGCCACGGCCTAAGCCACCTGGGCGGCGGGCTCTTGGTTTGCCTTCGGGCTCGGGACAGCGGCCCGCTCGGGCTGGGTCATAAGACCCACGAACGGTCGGGTCTGAACAATCGCCCGGGGTCCGCGCGCGCTCGGCGCTGGGTCACTTGTCGTGTTGTGCGCGTGGCAGATGCCGACTACGGTGGGCCGGAGCCGTCAAAAGGGATGGGAAGTAAGGGAGTGTTGACCTATATCAGGCTGTCATGTCGATGATGCGCGCGGCCCAGATCGGGCGCGTGGAACCTCAGGCCGGCCGCTCTACGTTCGCGGGCTTCTGGCGGCGGTTGCTTGCGTACCTGATCGATTTCATCTTGCTGGTTGCGGTGCAGGCCGCCCTTGCGGCCGCGGTGGTGCTTGCGGCACCCAGCGACCTCCGCGCAATCGCGAATCTGACGCCTGTGTCGGCACTCATCTCGTGGGCGTACTTCGCGCTCATGGAGAGCTCGCCGATCGGGGGCACGGTAGGCAAGATCGCCCTCGACCTGTATGTGACCGACGCTCACGGCGATCCCATCTCTTTCGGGCGGGCGAGCTGGCGGTACTGGCTGAAGCTGCTTTCGACGCTGACGCTGATGGTGGGCTGGCTCATGGCGGCCTTCACGCCTCGGAAGCAAGCGCTGCACGACGTGATGGCCGGGACTCTCGTGCTGCGCAAGGTGCGGACGCTGGCAGGCAGCCCATCGCCGGCAGCCGAAGCCCCAGGCGAATACTGGGACGGCATTCGCTGGGTCACGGGCGCGACCCGGGTCGACGGGTGACGACGTGATAGCAGCGCCCGTAAGTGCACAGGCGCGTCAGTCGCGTATGCGCACGCCGGTGTTCCTGGTCGGCGTCGCGCTGGCGTTGGTGGCGTTCATCGCCATGCTCGCCCTAGGCGTGATATTCGTGAACCGATCTTCGGGCGGGCGGCAGACCGCCGTGGTGATTGCCGCGCAGGACATCCAGGCCCGACAACCGATCACGGCGGACATGCTCTCCATCTCGCAGGTGCCGGCGTCGGCCTTGCCACCGAAAGCGTTCCTTACCGTGGCCGATCTGACGGGTTACTCCGCGGCGGTGCCGATCTACAAGGGCCAGGTGATCACGGCCAACGTGGTCGCCAACAACCCTGACGAGCTGACCAATGCGTCCGCTTATCTTCCGATCCCACAGGGTTACATCGCGATGACCTTGCCGACCAGCGAGCAGCAAGGCGTCGCCGGTTACATCGCGCAAGGCGACTACATCGACGTGATCGCAAGCATCAACAGCGGGATTTTCAACCCCGCCAACCCGCGAACGGTAATTCGAACCGTGTTTCCCAGTCTGCACGTGATCCGGGTCGGTCCGCCGTCAACCGCTCCCAAGCAAGGCCAGCCGCAGGGAGTCGCGTCGAGCCTGACGGTGGTGATGACCCTGTGCGATGCGCAGTACATGAGCTGGCTCCTGCTCAACGCGACGCTGAAGTACGCCCTCCTGGCGTATCCGGACTACGCGAAGACCACTGCAGCGGCAACGCCCCCCGCATGTCTTTCCACCCAGGTGCCTCCGATCGTGGGACCGCGCCAGGTGGATGCGCGGTGGGCCTTCACCTCGGGATAGGCGATGCGCGCCAGACGAGGATGAGGCCGAGTATCGAAGTCGACGCAATGCCGGGGACCAACGAGGGTCCGCGTCCGGTGCTGCTGGAAGCCGAGCGCCGATCCCTAACGCCGAAGCTGCGACAGCACCCAGAGGCTGGCCGGCCTGCGTACCACGACATGCTCGCAAGGGTTGCGGTCCTGTCTCGGGCCGCCGTCCTGTTCGCTCTTCCAGAAGGAACGTTGCGAGCGCTCGCGAGGCGGCTGCGGCGCATCGCCGTGCCGAGCGGCGAGATGATCGTCTGCCAGGGCGAGCCCGGGGACACCATCTTCTTCATCGAGCAGGGACGGTGCCGGGTGGTGGTCGAAAGACCCCCGAGCGTGGTCACGGTCGCATTGCTCACCGACGGCGATTTCTTCGGTGAGGGCGCGTGCTTGCTGAACAGGCCCCAGCAGGCTTCGGTTTTTGCCCAGACCGACTGCACGATACTCGCCGTCGACCGCCAGAGTCTTCGGGCGCTGCTTCGCCGCGATCGCACGACTTTCGACACCTTCGTCCAGGTGGCCGAGCACCGCTTCAAGGTGTACGCGGACACCACCGTTCAGGCGAGCTGGGGAACCATGTTCAAGGAAGCCACGGTCGTGGGCGTCTACTCGCCGAAGGGAGGTTCGGGTGGGACCTGCCTGTCTCTCAACGTCGTGGGCTCCCTGTCACGCCGCCACCCCGGTGAGGTGCTGCTCCTGGACCTGGACTTCCCCTATACACACGCGGCCCTGCTGGCCGGCCTGGTGCCGACAACCTGCCTCGCACGTCTGGCGGCCGTTCCCCCAGATTCATTTGAGGAGGCTGTTCTGAGCGGTGTCATGTATCACTCAGGCGGGCCCATGATCCTGGCCGGCTCGCTGCGGCCCGAAGAGGCCGACGAGGTTACGCCCGAGCTCGTCACCCGCGCGATCGGTGTGCTTCGCAAGACGTTCCGGTACATCGTTGTCGATCTTGGCGTAACCATCAGCGACTCGACGCTCGCCCTCCTCGACCTGACGCAGCACGTCGTCCTCGTCGTGGCGCCCGAGCTCTCGGCGGTCAAGAGCGCCGCCGATGCCGTCGACATCCTGTTGCAGCTGGGGACGCCCCACGACCGTTTGACGGTCGTGATGAACAGTCGCTCCATCAAGCCCGCGGTGACGCGGCCGGCGATCGAGCGAATGCTCAAGCGCCAGGTGAACATCGAGGTTGGGTTCGATTACTCGCGCCCCGACCAGGCGGCCGTCAGCGGCGAGATTTTGAGCCTCACCAACCCGCGCAGCGAGATCGCCAAGGGCGCTGAGGCCCTGGCCGAGCTGCTTGATTTGCAACACGGCCGCGACCCGTCGAAGCAGAAGGTGGCCACAACCAAAGGTCCTGCGAACGGCAACCGCGGACTCGGAGTGTGACGATGGTCGCATCTGCGCCGGGGGTGATCGAGCGGACCCGCATCGGGGTTCGCCGGGCGGCCGCGCGCCGGCAGCTGCAAGCGGTGGTGGAAGGACGGAGCGGAACCGTCGAGGTCGATGTGGCCGACACCAGCCTGGATCTTGCCACGCTCATCAAGAAACTCATCGCGGGGCCGCGGCAGGCAAGTCTTTCCCGCTGGCGTCTGCTGACGGCCTTCGAGCGATCCGGGGCTGCCAACAAGGTGGTCGACCAGTTCGCGGCGACATCTGCGGACAAACGATTGCAGAGCGCCCGCATCGCGGGGGCGCTCGCGATGGAGCAGACAGTGACTTTGCTCGCACCGCTGCTCTCGGCCAGGGAGCCTGAGCTGCGCCAGGCTGCGGCACGTGCCTTGGGCAAGATCGGCGGCACGCGGTCCGCTGAGGCGCTGCTGCGTGCTCTACGCCGCCGGGGAGCCAGCCGGACTCTGATCGTCGAGCTTGCCCGCGCGGCGCCTGACCTTTTCCTCGAAGTGGAGCTGTGCGCTCCGCAGCGGTTTGGTGTCAAGCCCGCGATTGCGGCCGCGGCCGGGTTGCGCCGTCGCAATGCAGCCGTCACGCCCCTGCTGGCTCTGCTCAGCGAAGGCAGCCGCCGGGAGCGCGCCGCCTGCTGCAGGGCGCTGGGCTGGATCGGTGCTCGGAGCTCGGCGCCTGCGCTCGCGGACTCGCTTCGGGATCCCGATTGGAGGGTGCGCATCTCAGCCGCCAAGTCCCTGGCGAGGCTGGGCCAAGACTCTTACATGGCCGAGATTGAGGCCCTTGCCTTTGATATGGATCCACGGGTTCGCAGGGTCGCTCTTGACGTTTACCGCCAATTGTTCACCTCGACGTCCCGACGCGCCTGGGGGTGGCAGTGGCTCTGAGGGAAAGGCTGGCAGCGCGGAAGCAACCAGACAGCTCCGGGCTGCCTGATGGCGACAGCCGGTTGGGCGTAATGGAGGTCATCAGCGAAGCGTCCGAACCTACTCCCCCGCCGGCCGATGGCCAGGGCGCAAGCATCTCCAGCCCGGCGCAAGACCGCGTGCCGGCGTCGCTGGCGGCGTCGAAGGCGGCCATCCACGGCATGTTGGTGGAGAGGCATGCCGACGAGATCGACCTTGGCGACCGCGAGGGAGTCCGGTCGAGGATCGTGAGCCTGACCGAGGAGTACATCAAATCCTCGGGAATCACCATCAGCCGGCTCGACTATGGACGCGTGGTCGACGCGCTGCTCGACGAGGTGCTCGGCCTGGGCCCGCTGCAGCCGCTGCTCGAGGATCCCGCGATCTCGGAGATCATGATCAACCACCCGCGGCAGGTCTATGTCGAGCGGCGCGGCCGCGTGTCGTTGAGCCCGGTTGTCTTCGAGAGCGCGGGCCAGCTCCGTCAGGTCATCGATCGCATCGTGAGCACGGTCGGCCGTCGCGTCGATGAGAGCTCCCCGATGTGCGACGCCCGCTTGCGCGACGGCTCGCGTGTCAACGTCGTGCTGCCGCCGCTGGCCCTGGGCGGTCCGTGTATGACGATCCGCAAGTTCTCGCGCGACAAGCTGCGCCCCAATGACCTGATCGCGTTGGGAAGCGCCTCCGCCGACATGCTGAAGTTTCTCGAGGCCGCCGTGAAGAGCCGGCTCAGCATCCTCGTCTCGGGGGGAACGTCCTCCGGCAAGACCACGCTGCTTAACATCCTCTCGAGCTTCATCCCGAGCGACGAGCGCATCGTCACGGTGGAGGACGCGGCGGAGCTGCAGCTGCGGCAGGAGCATGTGATCCGACTGGAGTCGCGGCCGCCCAACGTCGAGGGCAAGGGCGCGATCGAGATCAGGGACCTCGTGCGCAACGCGCTGCGAATGCGACCCGACCGGATCATCGTCGGCGAGTGTCGCGGGGGCGAGACTCTCGACATGCTGCAGGCGATGAACACGGGCCACGAGGGCTCGATGAGCACGGTGCACGCCAACTCCGCCAACGACGCGATGAGCCGGCTCGAGACGATGGTGCTGATGGCGGGCACAGACCTGCCCGCACGGGCGATCCACAAGCAGATCGCGTCGGCCATCGACATCATCGTCCAGGCGGAGCGGCTGCGAGGGGGTGCGCGCAAGATCGTCAGCATCGCCGAGACGACCGGGGTCGTGAACGGCGAAACCCAGTGCGTCGAGCTCTTCCAGTTCCAGCAGACGGGAATCGACGGCGAGGGCAATGCGACCGGCTTTCACACCGCCACGGGTAAGAGCACCTCCCATGTCGGCCGCTTCGTCGAGCGCGGCGAGGCTCTGCCGGCGGCGATATTCGAGGCCGTTCAGGGCACCGATTGGGAGATCGACTGAGATGTGGTTGACCGTGATGCTCGCCACGATCGCGGGCCTCGGTGTGCTTGTCGCGGGCATCGCCGCCGCAATGCCCGCCGCCGATCCGCCAGGAGACAGCAACCTGAAGGGTCGCTGGCAGTCCGGGTCGTTGCGCGGCCGGATCTACTCTCCATTCGAGGCGATCGCGAATCGTGGCGGCCGGCGAAAGCGGCTGACCGGTGGCCTGACTCTTGGCGAGCAGCTCGTGCGCGCCGACCTCAAGTTCCGGACCTCCGAGTTCGTGATGATCCAGGTCGCGTTCCTGATCGGGGGAGCCGCGATCTCACTGTGGCGGTTTGGATTCGGACCGCAGTTCGTGATTGCGGGCGTCGCCGCCTATCTGATGCCGATGCGCTACGTCAAGTTCCGCCAGCGCCGGCGCCTCAAGGCTTTCAACCGGCAGCTCCCCGACACGTTGAGCTTGCTCTCGAACGGCCTGAAGGCCGGCTACTCGCTGCCCCAGGCGCTCGAGTCGGTTTCACGGAACACGGCCGCGCCGATTGGAGAAGAGCTTGGGCGGTCGATCCGAGAGATGAACCTGGGCGCCACCACCGAGCAGGCGCTGACCACGATGGTCCGTCGCGTCGGCAGCGAGGACTTCGATCTCATCGTGACCGCGATCAACATCCATTCCTCGGTGGGCGGGAACCTCGCCGGCATTCTCGAGAGCATCTCGCACACGATCCGCCAGCGCATCCACATCAAGTCGCAGATCTCGGCGCTCACGGCGCAAGCGCGCGCCTCTGGTTGGGTGATCACCCTTCTGCCATTCGTCGTGGCCGGGATCCTCTACTTCCTCACGCCGGGATATTTCCGCGTCATGCTCACTGATCGCGCAGGACAGGAGCTCTTGGCGGTTGCCGGCCTTTCGATTGTTGCCGGCAACGCCATCGTCAGGCGAATCGTCAACTTCAGGGTTTGAGCATGGCCGCCCTTTACGTTGCGACGCTGCTCGGGGTTTTCGCCGCCGCCGGCGTGTTCGCCGCCGTGTGGAGCCTCGCACCTGCGCCTCCGAGCAACGCCGACATCGTGGAGGGCCGGCTGCGCGTGTACGACGCCGGCAACGTTCCTTCGCTGACCGAGCTCGAGCTGCAGGTTCCGTTCCGGCAGCGGGTCGTGCAGCCGATTCTCCGCCGCCTCGGCCGTCTGCTCGAACAGACGATGCCGGAGAAAGCGCGCAACGAGATCCGCCTCAAGCTGCAGCTCGCCGGCCGCCCCAACGGCCTCAGCGCCAGCGACTTCATCGCGGTGCGATACGTGATGGCAGGGGTCCTGTGCTCGTTCGGCATCATCATCGGTTTGCTGGCGCAAGACCGGATCCTGCTTGCGCTGGGCGCAGCCGTTGGCGGGGTGGCAGGTCTCTACATCCCGATGTTCTGGCTCAGCCGGCAGGTCAAGCGCCGAAAGTCCGACATCCAGGCGGACCTGCCGGATGTGATCGACGTCTTGATCGTGTGCGTCGAGGCCGGGCTCACCTTCGAGTCGGCGGTCGAAAAGGTCGTCGAAAAGTACGACCACGCGCTGGCCGAAGAGTTTGGGCGCGTCCTCCAGGAGGCGCGGATGGGCCGGCATCGACTGGAGGCCCTGTACGAGATGGGCCAGCGCACCGCCGTCGAGGAGCTGAACAATTTCATCCAGGCCGTCATCCAATCGGAGCAGCTCGGTTCCGGCATCGCTCGGATACTGCGAATCCAGTCGGACGAGATCCGTCAGAAGCGATTGCTCCTCGCGCAAGAGCGTGGCGCGAGGGCGTCTCTGAAGATGTTGATACCGATGATCGGGTGCATCTTCCCGACCCTGTGGGTCATCCTCATGGGCCCGGCGGCGCTGCTGGCGGCCAAAGCGTTGAGGGGCGGGTAGCCCGGTGCCGGCAGGAACGCGTCAGCGTGGCCAGTCGACAGTCGAGTTCGGGGCGTCCGCGATCGTCCTCATGCTCATCCTGCTGGGTCTGCTCGACTTCGGTCGGGCCTTCTATTTCGGGGTCGGCCTTCGCGGTGCGACGCGCGAAGGCGCGCGCCAGGCAATCTGGTTCGACGCCTCGACCGGGACGAACCCACACCTGTACGACGATTCGATCAAGGGCGCGGTCGACGCCATCCTTCAGGAGTCGGGGTTGCCCGCCTCGCAGCTTCAGAACCCTGCCGCCACCTGTCCGGACGTCACCGACGGCAACGCCGCGTACAACCCGCCGTACGCCGATTCGGCCTACACGACCTCGAGCCTCAACCAGCCGATGCTCTACATCTGTTACTCGAACACGCCCGGGCTGGACCTGAACACGGCGCCCACCGACAACAGCTACAAGGGTCAGGACGTGAACGTGATCCTGGTCATGAACTTCGGGTTCGTATCCGAATTCCTCGGCAGCGCTCTCGGCGGACCCGTCCACATGGTTGCGAACACGCACATGACGGTCGGTGGCTACTGACATGACGGGCCGTGCCGGCCAACGCTCGCAGTCGATGGTCGAATTCGCGATCGTCGCCCCACTGCTGCTGCTCTTCATATTCGGGGTCGTCGATTTCGGCCGCGTCGTCTACATATACGTGACGCTGAACCAGGCGGTCAACGAAGGCGCGCGCACGGCGATTCGGAGCTCTCCGCTGCTGCCCACGAACGCCGATGTGGAGTCTTCGGTGAAGGTGCATGCGGTCGATGTGACGCTCGCCAATCCGTGCCCCAACGGCCCTGTCACAGCCGCAACGCCACCCGCCAACCAGGGCTGGGTCTACATCACCGAGCCCAACCCGCCTGCCACCGTGGAGACTCTGTCGCCATCCCTTCAAGACGCGCCTGGCGGCCAGATGTGGGGGAACAGCAACGGCACCTGCAGCGCGACCAACCCGGCCCACGACCACGCTCCGCTGCAGATCACGATTCACTACAACTTCGTTCCCCTCACGCCGCTGATCCAGCGCCTGACTGGGAACATCATCATCACCGCGGCATCGATCTACTCGACGGAGTACTGAGATGGCCGCCCGACGTCACCGATCGTCCAGTGGGCAGGCCATCGTGATCGTGGCCCTGGTCATCGTCGTCATGTTCGGCTTTCTGGGCCTCGCCGTCGATGGCGGTCGTGCGTACCTCGACCGTCGCGGGCTGCAGGCCGCGGTCGACTCAGCCGCCCTTGGCGCCGCATTCAACTACATGAACAACGCGGACTACACAGCAGCGGAGCAGGCGGCGACTGGGCTGTATGCGAACAACGAAGGTCTGTACATGTCGCCGACTTGCGCCGGTTATGGAACGGTTTCGGTCACCTGCACCTTCGATGACCCGACCAGCCACGTCATGAGCATCGCCGTCGTCAACAAATCGATCGCCGGCGTGACCTTCACTGTCACGGGCCGCCATACGATCACCGCCTCGATCATGCAGGTGCTGGGATCCACCTCGATGCCGATCGCTGCGACCGCCACCGCGCTGGCTCGCAGGGCAGGCACCAACGGCGCCGCCATCCAGACTCTGGCCCCCGCGGGCTGCGGCGGCAATGGCGGCCAGTCCCTGACCTTCCAGGGCAGCTCGCAGACGTACGTGACCGGGGACATCTGGTCGAACGGCAGCATCTTTGACAACAGCGCGGTCGCCGGTGGCTCGGTGAACGGCAACGTCATCGACATCTGCGGGACGCCGCCGGCGCTGAACACGCCGAGCCCCTGGACCGTCAGCGGAACCCAGGCCAACGGCTGGACCATGCCCGACCCCGGTTACCCCATGCCGGCACTGAACACGGACTCACAGACGTGGAATTCCGCGAGCGGCAGCGTGGAACAGCCTGGGACCTACAACGCGGATCCGAAGCTGACGGCCAGCGCGGGGTGCTACTTCCTGGCCGGCGGCGTCTATGACTTCAACGGCGGCTTCACGCAGAACGGCGGCTTCGTCAGCAACGAGCTGCGCCCGCCTGACGAGCCGGCGCTGGCAGGGACCACCGCGGCGCTGAGCGGAAGCATCAGCGCGATTCCGGTCACCGCGCTGGCGGCGGCCGTGCCGGGCGGGTCGACGGTTTCGATCGGAAACCAGGCGTTTACGGTCACGGCCGCCGGCGCGGCATCCGGAGCAACCTCGATCCCGATCACTGCGAGCAGCGTGACCGGCACGATCGCGACCGGCTCGACCGTGGTGACGATGGCCAGGTCGCCCAAGCAGTTCTGGGATTCGAACGGGGTCGGCTGCGGCAGCACCTTCACCGTTGCAGCCAACGGATCGAGCTCGAACAACCTCTCGGGAACGTGGTCGGTCCAGCTGACCGCCATGCGTTGGGAGCCGAACGGCGTCCCGAGCTGCACCGGGCCGGCGACGCCGACCTGTTACCTGAGGGAAACCGCACCCTCGATGTGCAAGACGGTGGCCCTCGGCGCCAGCGGCGTGATCAAGGTGTCGGTGACAGCTGACCCTGGAGCGCAGTACTACGGTGTCTACCTCGCGCAGAACGCTTCCTGCACAGGGCTCGCCTACGTGACCAGTTTTGCCAACACCGGCAGCTCGAGCGTCACCATCAACAGCAGCACGTTTCCAGCGGGCTGGCCCACCGGCCAACCATCCCCGCCAGACCCAGAGGGCCTGCCGCTCGCCAGCGGCCTGCCCAATGCCAGCCCTCCCGCCGGCGCGCCGCCGCGGGGTGACATGGCCAACGAAGGGCACTGCGCCGACCCGACCACCGGCGCCAACGCCTCCTGCCCTGGGACGTGGACCCCTGGTGCTATCGTCCTGTTCATTCCCAGCGGCGGCTGCATCGACCTGCATGGCAAGGGAGACATCTATGTCTTCAGCGGCTTTCAATACAACCGGGTCATGTTGTTCGAGCCAGGACCTTTGCAGTCGTCGCAGCCGAACACATGCACCGGCAACAACGTCAACGGCAACGGCTACACAAGCCTCATCGGCATCTTCTACATGCCGGCCGCCGGCGTCACGATCAACGGCAACAGCGCCTACCAGGCGACGATCGCCGGCGGTGTGATTGCCTGGACCGCCAGCATCATCGGCACCGGGAACGTCGCGATCCTCGCCGACCCAACCCTGCGGAAGTGGCCGTCCACGGTGCGTTTGACGCAATGAGCGACTCAGCCCCGCTTCCGCTGCCTTCTGTGCAGAACGACTTGCTTGGCCCGATCGGGCCTTTGCTGGCGGATCCGTCCGTCACCGAGGTCATGGTCATGGGCGCGCATGACATTTATGTCGAGGTCGCCGGCAAGATCCTGCTGACCCCGGTGTTCTTCGCGAGCGATGAGGACCTGATGCGCGTCATCAGGTCGATCGTCGAATCGGTCGGCAGGCGGGTGGACGAGGACAACCCTCTATGCGATGCGAGGCTCGCCGACGGATCGAGGGTGCACGTGGCGATTCCCCCGGTTGCGGTCGATGGACCCCTGCTGAACATTCGCAAGTTCGTCCGCGGGCCGCTCGACATGGGCGACCTCGTCCGTCTTGGCAGCTGCAGCCCGAGCGCCTTCGGATTCTTGAAGGCTTGCGTCGAGGCTCGCTCGAACGTGCTGGTCAGCGGCGGCACCAGCAGCGGCAAGACGACGCTGCTGAACGTCCTCTCCGGCTACATCCCAAATGACGAGCGGATAGTGACGATCGAGGACGCCGCCGAGCTCCAGCTGCGTCAACGCCACGTGGCCAGGCTCGAGAGCCGTCCCGCCACGACAGGCGGCAACGGCATCACGATGCGCGACCTCGTGATCAGCTCGCTTCGCATGAGGCCGGACCGCCTGATCGTCGGCGAGGTCAGGGGGCCGGAGGCGCTCGACATGCTGCAGGCAATGAACACCGGCCACGACGGGTCGATGACCACGCTGCATGCGAACAAGCCGCGCGACGCCCTCGCACGTATCGAGACGCTCGTGCTGATGGCGGGCTACGACCTTCCCCTGCGCGCGATTCGCGCCCAGATCGCGAGCGCCTTGAACGTGGTCGTGCACCTCGAGCGCTTGCGCGACGGGACTCGCAAAGTCGTGCAGATCAGCGAGATCATCGGCATGGAGGAGGACGTGATCACGATGCAGGACGTCTTCCGCTTCACCCGGACGGGCTTCGACCCTCAAGGCCACGTCATCGGCCGATTCGCGCCCAGCGGCATCCGGCCTCGCCTTCTCGATCGGCTGCATGAGCTCGGGCTCCGGGTCCCTGCCGAGATCGAGCCCCTCTTTCCCGAGGCCTGGCAGCCCGGTCAGCAGGCGGGTCGCTGACCGCCTCATCGGCGCCGGCGAGAGCAGCCCTAAGCTGGAGGCGATGCCTCGACCATCGATCTACGACTTCGCCGGTGGCGCCCCGGCGTTCCTGGCGATGACGGCGGCTTTTCACGAGCGGTGCCTCGAAGACCCCGAGCTCAATCACCCGTTCTCGCATCACGTCAGCCCCGGGCACATCGAAAATCTGGCCGCCTACTGGGCTGAGGTCTTCGGAGGCCCGCCATCGTACTCGGGTCTGCATGGCGGCCATTCGGCCATGCTCGAGATCCACGCCCGTCAGGGAGGCGAATCCCTCGAACCCCGTTTCGTCGCCTGCTTCATGCGGGCCATCGACGACGCGCAGCTGCCAGACGATCCCGAATTCCGGGCCGGCATGCGCGCCTATATCGAGTGGGCGACGAAAGACGTGGTCTCGTACCTGCCCGCAGAGTCGGTGGTGCCGCCTGACAGGCCGATGCCACGCTGGTCGTGGGACGGGCTCGAATCGCCCTCCGCCTGACACCTTTTCGGCGCATGCTTCGTTAACCAGTCACATGCCGCGGATCAAGGTGGTCCAGGAATCGGAAGCCGAAGGCCAGCTGGCCGAGCTTTACACGACCGCGAAGGCGCAGAGCCCGATCGGCGTGGTGGCCGAGATCCTCAAGACGATGAGCCTCAGGCCCGACTTCCTGGCCGCCATCCAGGCCGCGTCACGAATGCACTTCACCGACGGCGCGCTCACCCGGGCCCAGCACGAGATGATCGCCTCCTACGTTTCAGCCATCAACCGCTGCAGGTATTGACTCAGCGCACACACGTGGTTCCTGCAGTTGCAGGGCGAAGCGTTCGGGCAGGCGGCGGAGGCGCTGCGCAACGGTGACCTCGACGCCGCCGGTCTCGCCGAGCCAGAGCGCCGCCTCCTGGATTTCGCCGGCACCATCGCGCGCGCGGCCTATCGAGTCACCGACGAGCAGGTACAGCGGCTGCGCGAGGTCGGCTGGACCGACGAGCAGATAGCCGAGGCTGCTTACGTGGCCGCGCTTTTCAGCTTGTTCGTGCGCCTGGCGGACACGTTCGACATCGTTCCGCCCGCGGTGTACGAGCCAGACGGGATTCCCGCCGCCGCCGCCCGCGAAACCTGAACCGCGCCGCTTAAGGCGCGGGAGCGAGTCCCGTGTAGTCGACGAAGATGATCTGGTAGCCGGCGCTGTCTTGCGTGCCGGTGAGCCCCCAGGACTTGTCATAGGCCGAGCTGGCCTGTGACAGCACCTTGCCGGAGGCGTCTCTGGTAGTGAGGGTGGCGGTCCCGTGCAGGGTGACTCCGATCAGCCGTGATGCCTGGGTGGCGAACTTGGGCAGGAACAGCTGGATGCTGATCGAGTCGAACTTGTAGGTCTTCTCGACAGACTTGCCGGAGGCGACGTCCGCATTGATGACGTCGACAAACTCCTTGAGGCCATCGCCCTCGGCGCCGAGCTCGGCCAGCTTCAGGTCGTGGGTGCGGCGCGCTTCGGACTCGATGATGAGATCAAGCACAGCGTCATGCGCCATCGTGTTCGCGATCTGCTGGGTGAGGTTGGGGTCGAAGGAGCTCACGTTGGAGGCGACGTTTGCGCTGGGAAACGCCGGCAATGTCCAGACACGGGCCGTGGCGGCCACGGGTCCCGCGTTTGTCATCGGAGGCAGGGCTGAGGCCCCGGTGGCGGAGGCCCAGTCCGCGAGACCTGGTCCCGATCCCACTGTGAGCACAATCACCGGCTTGGTTCCGTCCGAAAGGCCGGCCACCGGCACGGGGCTGTGGGTGGCGATATCGGCCGCGACCGGGAGCACTCCCGTCAGCACGAGGGCGGCCGCAAGCGCGACCGGCACTCGCCACGCGCGACGTCCAACCCTGAGCGCCCCGGCGGCGTCGAAGGGGGCCAGGAACCGTACCAGCGCGAAGCGCAGCGCGCATGCGATGACCAGGCTGGCGAGGATCGCCGTCTTGGTCCAGAACTCCAGCGTGGTGGGGCCGAGGAGCAGCACCGACAGCAGGGCGACCAGGACTCCGAACACGACGCGAGCGACCTGGCCGTCCGGAACGGTGCGGGGATCGGGGACCATGAAGAAGGCGAAGATCAAGATCTCCGGCGACGTCACGAGGATCTGCCAGAGATCCCGACCGCACATCGGAGTCACATGCCAGCTGGCGACCATACAGTGATCAGGCACCGGGGCGAGGGCGACGGCGACGAACAGGGCAAAGCCGGCCATGAAGCCGATCACCAGGCCCAGCAAACGCAGCTCCAGCGCGATCAGCACCCCGCCTCCGATGAGGATCGCGTAGGTCACAAGCATCCATGTGCCCATGGGAATCCACCACAGGTCGAGGGGCTCCGTGCGGGTCGGACCGAGGGCGACGAAGGCGATGACGAGGGCCACGTTGGACGGGTTGAAGATATGCCGTCCGCGCCAGCGGATCAGGTACTTGGATGCCATCCCGAGCGCGACCACGCCGATGAAGATCCAGAGTCCGTTGGTGCTCCACCACTGTCCATGGAGCGTGCCGGGGACGCGAAGGATGAAGGCGGTGCTGTTGCCGGTCAGCAAACCGCTGGCCGGCCAGAGGATGGTCTTGTCCTTCAAGAAGCTGACCACGAACTCGATGAGCGCGCCGGCCGCCAGGCAGGCCAGGATCTGCGCGATCGACAGCCGGAACCCCAGCACGGTCTGGCCGAGCGCCTGCAGCGTGAGCAGGACGGCTGCGACGTGTAGGCGGGGGTCGCGGATGCTCGGCAGGACGACGCGATAGTCGCGGCCGAACAGGCGGGCGGTCCTCGGTTTCGCCTTGCGACCGTTGGCCGGGCGCCTGGAATCGCCGGGAAGACTCAGGCCCTGCGGAGGGGCGTCGGTGGTCGCCACAGTCGGGTAACGGTCATAGTATGCAACCCGTTACAGCACTCAACACCTTGGCAAGCACTGGCTTTTCAGCGGCGGCGCGAGGCGGTCTGCGCCTGATGCTCGGGGCGGCCCTCGTCGCAGGGCTCGCGGCCTGCGATCTGCCGTTCGGACTGGGCACTGCGACCGAGCGGGCCCTGGAGGGCGGCGCCGAGGCCAGCCTCGGCTCCTCCAGCTTCGAGCTCACAGGAACGTACGCGGGACCTGGAGTCGCCGTGCCGTCGCATGTGAGCGGCGCCCGCGCCAACCCCGCGCCGTCGTCGACGACCTGGTCGATCGACCTTCAGACAGCGGGGCCGGCCAAGCAGCATGTCGTCATTGGTGGGACCAACATGAAGGTCGAGACGATCATCCTCGGCAGCGATGCCTACTTCCGCGGAAACCAGTTTCTCTCCGACCACATGGGCGACGATGCCCTTTCGCGGGGCCTGGTCAATGCGGCGGGCAACTCATGGTGGAAGGGTGCAGCCGGCCTTGTGCCGCAGCTGCCCGACTTCACGAACGCAGCGTCTTTCAAGGCGACCTTCTTGGGCTCGGCGGTGACCGGTAGGGCAGACAACTTTTCGGTTGACGGCATCGGCGCGGTGAAGCTGTCGGGCCCCAGGGCGGATGTTTACATCGCGTCCGCATCTCCAAATCGGCTGCTGGTCCTGCAGTTGAAGAAAGGAGTCGTCATCGACGGCGTCAGCGACGCCGAATTCAAGTACAGCAACTTCACCAAAGACTTCGGGATTGCGGCGCCAACGGACGTGATCGATTTCTCCAACCTCTCCACGCTGCCGCCGATCTACACCGTGGTCTCGGTCGACACCTCGCGCTGCGGCTCGCCGTGCGCCGTTTCGGCCCTGCTCAAGAACCTCGGCGGCATGACCGGCGCCAAGGCGGCGTCCATCATCACGTTCACGATGACCGGCGCGATATCCGGAGCAGTGCTCGGCACCTGCCAGGCCCAGGTGGTCCCCGACGTTGGTTTCAACGCCACGACCACAGTTGGATGCACCATCAACCTCGCCAGCCGGCCGCCCAATGCCGCCAACGTGACCGCCGTGCCGGACAACCCAGGTCGAGCGTGATGCAGCAGGTTGCAATCGGCGCTCGCCCTCTGGTCGAGCCGCAGCTCACGGCGCGCTCGACAACTGTGTGGGCCGCCCACACCGTGGTGGTCAGAGGCCTGTGCGCGCTCACCGCTGCGGCGGGCGGCGTGATGATCGCGGGCTTCTGGAACTACAAGCTGGTCGATGGTTTTGGTCGGGGCGTGGTCGCGACGAACACGATCGGCAACCCGGACCAGCTTTCGAGCTCGTTCACCAGCAACGGCATGCTGTTCGGTTTGATCTTCGCCGCAGTCGCCGGTCTCGCTGCGACATTCACGGCTTGCAACTGCGTGGTGTTCGCAATGCTGCCGGGTCTCGCGTGCAGCACGGACCGGTCCGCTTCTCGCCGCGCGGCCTTGAGCGCCCTCGGCCGTTTCGCCATCGGCGTGCTGGCCGTGGGCGTTCTGTACGGGCTGTATGTCGGAACGCTTGGCGCCGGGATCAAGGCGTTCAACGCTCAGCGACTGCCGCAGGCGGAAATCGTCTTCACGACGCTCGGCGCGCTGATGATCACCTGGTCGGTGATCGAGTTCGGGTTCCTGCACCGAATCACAGACCGCGTGCCGGCGCGGTTCCGAGCGTGGGCCTCGTCGCCGATGACGCGAGCGACAGTGATGGGCCTGATGGTCGGGTCGTTCGCGGTGGGCCGGCCGTACCCGGTGTTTCGCGACCTGCTGACCTACGCCGCCGCCGCACACAACCCGTTCTACGGGGCGTTGGTGATGGGCATCCAGGGCCTCGGCCAGATCGCCGTCATGGCGGGCATATTCCTTCTGGTCATCTGGTTGTTCGGCGCGCGCCTCGCCCGCTGGGTCGCACAGAAGCCAAACCAGCCCACTTTGATCACGGCGATCGCGCTCATGGCCGGCGGCAGCTACTTCGTTTTCTACTGGGGCCTCTCGCTCGTGTACCACGTCGGTTCGTGGGGCTTCAAGCTCGGCCTCTACTCCTAGGCTGCTGCTGCGGCGGCGCCCCTCATATGCTGGTTTGCGGAGTTCTGCATTTTGAGTGATGACGCTGGAAGGCCGCAGAGGCCGGCGATTCCGCAAGACATGAAGGCCTTCAACCGCGCCCTCATCCAGGAATGGAGGGCGAACAATGGTGCGCTCAGCGGGCGGATGGCGGGACGGAATCTCATCCTGCTGACCACCACCGGCGTCCGGTCTGGTGAGCCCAGGACAGTCGTGCTCGGCTTCGGGCGCCACGGCGACAAGGTCGTCGCCATCGCATCCAACAACGGCGCGGCGACGGATCCCGCTTGGTATGTGAACCTGCTCGCGCAACCGAGCGCGACCGTGGAGCTCGCTTCCGACAGATTCGAGGTGCGCGCGCGCACGGCCCGGCCGGAGGAGCGTGAAGAGCTTGCCAAGGTGGTGCCCTATCTCGAAAGCCAGCAGCAGCTGACCAAGAGGGAGATCCCGATCGTCGTCCTGGAGCCGATCTAGACCTAAGCGAGAAGCTCCCCCAGCTCCGGGTGATTGCGGATGCGATCGAGGTCGGGATCGTTCCGCGCGTTCTCCTTCAGCGAAGGATCCAGCTCGAATGCATGCCGGAGCCGAAACAGGGCCTCGTCATCACGGCCGACGCGGATGTAGAAGCAGCCGAGGTTGTATGTGGCGGCCGCGACCGCCTTCGGCTCCGGAAAATGCTCGCGAACGAGGTCGTACACCCATTGCTGCCCGGCTTCGGCTCCCTCTTCGTCGCCCTGCTCCAGGTGCCAGAACATGAGGTGTTCCGCGAGGTGGCCATGACAGTTGGCGGGGACGACGTGCCACAGCAGCCCGCCCGACGGCCGTGGCTTCGCGAGGTCATCGTCGGTGCACGCGGCGATGGCCGCACCCAGCTCGTCGTACGAAGCCTGGACCTCAGATTTGATCTCCTCCGAGGTCTTGTCTTGGTTGGCTTCGTAGAAGCGGGCATTGGTGGCGTCGATGTCGTCGCCGAGGTCGGGCGCCCTGGACCCGGTGCGTCCGGAATCGAGGACACGCGCCGCGTATCTGCGCCACTCGTTCAGATG
>DASPYG010000035.1:0-12647 GCA_035636885.1 Candidatus Nitrosopolaris sp. | reverse complement strand
ACGCCCCCGCCCACCGTCATCGACCCGGCCAAGAAGTACACCGCGACCGTTCACACCACTCGGGGCGACTTCACGATCGCGTTCGTCGACCCCAAGGTGGCCCCGCAAACGGTCAACAACTTCGTGTACCTCTCGCAGAACCACTACTACGACGGCCTCACGTTCCACCGGGTGGTGACGGGGTTCGTGGTCCAGGGCGGCGATCCCCTCGGCAACGGAACCGGCGGGCCCGCCTACAAGCTGCCCAACGAGACCAATCCGTCCAAGTGGCCGCGCGGCACGGCCGGCATGGCGTCGAGCTCCGCGGGAGTGAGCGGCTCCCAGTTCTTCATCACGACCGGAGATGCACCGTCCCTCGCCACCAGCGGTGTCTACAACCACTTCGGCCAGGTTGCGTCTGGCATGGACGTCATCGACAAGATCCAGGTCGGCGATCGAATGACCTCGATCGACATCACGGCCTCGTGAGGCGCGCGGGACTCACCTTCCTCATGATCGCCGGCGCATTCGCGCTGGCGGCCTGCGGCTACTCGGATCCGTACGCGACGTCGGGCCAGGTGGCCAACGAAAGCCCCGGCGTCCACGTCAGCCCATCTCCAGGCACCGACGACTTCAACGCCGGTGGCGGCCTGCCAGTGGTCACGTATCCGGACGGCCTCCAGTACATAGACCTCACCGTCGGCACCGGCGCTGTGGTCCACGGCACCGACATCGTCACGGTCCAGTACACCGGCTGGCTCAACGCGGGCGGCTCGAAGTTCGACTCCAGCCGCGATCGCAACCAGCCCTTCACCGTGCCGCTGGGACAGGGCCAGGTCATCCCCGGTTGGGACGAGGGCATACCCGGCATGAAGGTGGGCGGCAAGCGGAAGCTAATCATCCCTGCGGCGCTCGGCTACGGATCGGCCGGCCAGCAGGATCAGCAGTCCGGGGCGTACATCATCCCGCCCAACGCGGTCCTGGTCTTCGAGGTCGAGGTCCTGAGCGTCAAGCCAGGGCCCAGCCCGTCGCCGATACCAACGCCCAAGCCCAGCCCATCGCCGAGCCCGAGCCCGTCTAAGTAACAGTCAGCGTGCCTTTCATGCCCGAGGCCTCGTGCCCGGGCTGGTCGCAGAAGATCGTGTAGCTGCCGGCCGCCAGGTTGTCCACCGTGAACACGAAGCTGTCCCCGGCCGACACCAGCTCGCTCGCCGCCATGCGCTTGCCGGAGCTGTCGCGAATCACCATGTCATGGGACGTGGTGCCGGCGTTGACCAGGTAGAACACCACTTTTCCCGCCGGCGCGCTCATCGTCGACGGGTCGAACTTGTACTCGGTCATCGTGACCTTGGTCGACCCGGCCGGCTGGGAAGGCCCGCCCCCGCCACCGCCGCATCCGGCGAGCAGAGCAATTGTTGCCAGGCCCACAGCAAGCGCTCTCATCGGAACAGTGTCACCCCCAGGTAGAGGATGCCGAAAAGGAAGATCCACACGACGTCGACGAAGTGCCAGTAGAGGGTCACCGCCGCGACGCCGACGTGGTTTCGCGGCGAGAACTGGCCCCTGGCGGCGCGGTACAGGATGATCAGCAGCAGGATCAGTCCACCGAGGACGTGCAGACCGTGGAAGCCGGTCATGATGAAAAAGGCGCTGGCGAAACTGTTTGCGGTCAGCGTCAGGCCCCGCGCGAAGGCTGCGATGAATTCGATCAGCTGGCCGGCCTCGAATCCGAAGCCCAGGATGATGGTCACGATCCAGAGGAGGAAGAATCGCCGCCGGTTGCCCGCCGCGATCGAATCGCTGGCGAAGTGGCAGGTGACACCGCTGGAAAGCAGCACGATCGTGTTGAAGAACGGGATCGGCCACCAGTTCACATAGAACTCTGGCGTGCTCGAAGGGGCCGGAGGCGGCCAGACGATGTGCGACCCGTACAGATAGAAGTAGGTCGCGAAGAGGCTTCCGAAGAACATCACCTCGGATGCGAGGAAGATGTACATCCCCATCATGCCGGGCTTGATGGCGGGGTACTGCGGCCCGGCCTGCTGCTGCATCGTCGCGACGGCCATCAGGAATGCACCTCGCCGCCGGCCTCCTCGGCCGGATACATCTTCACGTCTTCGACCAGCACCCAGCCGACTATCCCGGTGAGGAAGATGACACCGCCGATCACCGCGAGGGTGATGCGCACCGCCGCCGAAAAGGGAATCGCAGCCAGGCTGAGGAAGAACGCGCCGGCGCAGATGACGAAAGGCCAGTTGCTCGGCGGCGGCATGTGGATGCCGAGCTCATGCGCCTTGGCGTCGTAGTCGATGACCAGCTCCACATGCCGCGGGATCTCCATGTCGTAACGCGAGGCCTCCGCGCGCGCCGGGTCCGCGTCGCGCCATGCCTTGAAGGCGGCGGAGGCGACGTAGCTGGACGGCCAGAGCTTGTAGGCGTCGTTGCGGCAAAGGTCCAGAAACCTCGGCGTCAGCAGCCCGCAGCGCGGGCATTCGACGGCGAGGGATGGGTTGGAGATGTCGACATATCGGGGCTGCTTGGATGCGGCCACGTTCGGTTCGGATTCTATCAGCGGTAGAGATCTGCACTGGAAATGCGGTTCCCTGTCGCCGATATACTGGCGCCGTGAAGGCGGGGTCACTTACGCGGTTGTGGCCGCTGGCCATCCTGCCCGCGGCCTTCCTGCTGGGCTCGTGCGAGGCGCCGGGCGGAATCTCCCCCATCTTCCCCACCCCGGTCTCTCCGAACGGCCAGGGCATCTACAACACGTACATCGGCATCTCGGTGCCCGCGATCATCGTGTTCCTGGCGGTCGAGGCGGCCCTGCTGTGGGTGGTGATCAAGTACCGCCGCTCCAAGCAGCCCGCCGGATACATCCCGCCCCAGGTCCACGGCAACTTCACCCTCGAGATCGCCTGGACGCTGGCTCCGCTCGTCATCGTGCTCGGGATCGCAGGCTACAGCTTCGTTGAGCTGCAGAAGGATTTCCAGCCTGTCACCAACTTTGACTTCGAGGTCGTCGTCTCGGGTCACCAGTTCGGCTGGAACTACACATACCCGGAGGGCTTCACCGTCCACCAGGAGGGAACCCTGGCCGGCGACGTGACGCCGTTCGTGGTGCCCGTGAACAAGCTCATCCGCCTCCGCATGCAGGGCACCGACGTCATCCACTCGTGGTGGGTGCCCGCCATCTCCGGCAAGACCGACGCGGTGCCGGGATATGACAACTTCACGTGGCTGAAGGTCGACCGCGTCGGCACCTGGCGAGGAGAGTGTGCGGAGCTGTGTGGCTCAGGCCACAGCACGATGCAGATCATCGTGCAGTCGATGGAGCAGTCCGATTACGACGCCTGGGTGAAAAGGCAGATGGCTGGTCAGAGCTAGGATGGAAAGGTAATGGCAGCGGTCCAGGCTCTGCCCCGCCCGAAGGCTTACGACGACACCTTCTGGAAGCCGATCACCCTCTGGCTGACGACCACCGACCACAAGCTGATCGGGATCATGTACATGGTCACCGGCCTGCTCAGCTTCGTGATCGGAGGCATCTTCGCACTCGTCATCAGGCTGCAGCTCTCACAACCCCATCTCTCGGTGGTCGATGCCGAGACCTACAACCAGCTCATCTCGGCCCACGGCGTGACGATGATCTTCTTCTTCGTCACCATCTTCCTGACCGGGATCGCCAACTACATGGTCCCGATCATGATCGGCGCGCGCGACATGGCCTTCCCGCGCGTCAACCTGCTCGGCTTCTGGCTGGTGCCGGTGTCGATCCTCCTCTACTACGGAGGTTTCTTCACCGGCGGCGCGCTGGACGCGGGCTGGACCGGATACGCGCCGCTGACCGAGAAGGCTTACCAGGGCCACAGCCTCGGTGTCGACTTCTGGGCCTTGAGCATCATCGTCTGGGCGATCTCCGGAATCATGGCCTCGACGAACTTCCTGACCACGATCGTCGCCCTGCGCGCGCCGGGCATGAAGCTGACCCGCCTGCCCCTGTTCGTATGGGCGCAGATCTCGACGTCGATCCTGCTGCTCGTCGTCGGCGCGCCACTGGCCGCCGCGATGATCCTGGTCGAGTTCGATCGCCAGCTCGGGACGCAGTTCTTCACGACCCAGGGCCGGCCGGTGCTGTACCAGCACCTGTTCTGGTTCTTCGGCCACCCCGAGGTCTACATCATGATTCTGCCCGGATTCGGAATGATCTCGGAGATCATCCCGGTCTTCGCGCGCAAGCCGATCTTCGGCTACATGTCGATGGTCGCGGCTCTGTTCGGCATCGTCTTCCTCTCCATGACCGTGTGGGCGCACCACATGTTCACCGTGGGCATGAACACGTACGTCGAGGGCTTCTTCATGCTCATGACGATGCTCATAGCCGTGCCGACGGGCATCAAGTTCTTCAACTGGATCGCCACGGCCTGGTGGGGTTCGATCGAGTTCACGCTGCCGATGAAGTTTGCCTTCGGCTTCCTGGCCACGTTCTTGATCGGCGGCATCACCGGCGTGTACCTGGCCTCCGTGCCCGTCGACACGCAGCTCCATCAGTCCTACTACGTGGTGGCGCACCTCCACTACGTGCTGTTCGGTGGGAGCGTGTTCACGATCTTCGCGGGGATCTATTACTGGTTCCCGAAGATCACAGGGCGGCTGCTCAACCGCACCCTTGGGGAGTGGAACTTCTGGACGCTCTTCATCGGCTTCAACGGCACGTTCCTGATCATGCACACGCTCGGATTGGAGGGGATGCCGCGCCGCATCGCGACATATGCGAACCCGGCGTGGGCCACGACCAACATGATCATCACCGTCTCGTCATTCCTCATCGCCTTCTCGGTGCTGCTTTTTTTCATCAACGTGATTCGCAGCTGGCGCGGCGGGGAGATCGCAGGCAACGACCCCTGGCGCGCCAACACGCTGGAATGGGCCACGACCTCGCCGCCGCCGCCGTACAACTTCGAGAAGGTGCCGCCAGTTCGCAGCTTCATGCCGCTGCGGGACCTGCGCGAGGCGGGCGAGCTCCCGGCCGAGCCCGAGCCGGCACCGGCGCCGGCATAGAGGTGGTCGTACTCGCAGGCGAATGGGTCCCGGCCTGGCTCGCTTTGAGCATCACCTTCCTGGTTGCCCTGGGCGGTGTTGCGGGCCTGGGGTGGTGGGTGCTGCGCGGCGACGCACGCAACCGCGCATCGGAGGAGATCGGCGAGGCCGAACCGCACGACGTCCATCACTAGTGGTTCCCGGGTAGCCGGGGACGCCCTGCCAGTTACCTTAGAGACCTGAATCCAAATTTCGTCGACCTGGTGATCGTGGCCGCCGTCGTGGTCGGCCTCGTCAACGGCTACCGTCGAGGCTTCTGGCTATCCCTGGCGCAGTACGTCGGCCTGGTCGTGGGCGTGCTGCTCGGCGCTACTGCTGCGGGCCCGCTGCTGGACTACATCGGCATCCACAACCCGGTCGCACGCCCGCTGGGCGCGGTGCTCGTCCTCGTCATCGGAGGCAGCCTCGGGTCCAGCATCGGTTTTGCCGCCGGCGAGCCCATCCGCCGCAAGATCCTTCGCAAAGGCGTCCACACGATGCCCGATTCGATCGTCGGGGCCGTGTTCTCGACGATCGCGGTGCTGATCATGTGCTGGTTTTTGGGCCTGAGCTTTTCTCGAGGTCCGAGCCAGGAGGTCGCGCTGCAGATTCAGCATTCGACGGTCTTGCGCACCCTCGACCGGATCGCCCCGCGGCCGCCCGATTTCCTCGCACGAGTCGAAGGCATCCTGGGTGGCGTCACCTTCCCACCGGTGTTCGCGGGCCTGGAGCCTCCCCTCCCCGCGCCCCTCCCAATCCCCGCGTCGGTCGACACGGTGGCCGTGCAGCACGCCGCCCACGTCGTGGTCAAGGTGACGGGCACCGGCTGCGGAGGACTTGTGACCGGGAGCGGCTTTCCGATCGGGAACGGTTACGTGGTCACGAACGCACATGTGGTTTCGGGAACCGGCAACCACCGCGTCGAGACGCCGGACGGCCAGGTGCTGAAGGCCGATGTGGTGTACTTCGACTCCGACCGCGACATCGCCCTCCTCTACGTTCCCGACTTCACCAAGGTCTCGCTGATCCTGGGTCCAGCCGAACGGGGCACCCAGGGAGCTGTGATCGGGTACCCCGGTGGCGGCGGCGAAACGGTCCAGCCCGCGGTGGTGGACGGCGCCATCGAAGCGGCCGGCCGCGATATCTACAACCAGAAGCAGGTCACCCGCGAGATCTACGTGATCCAGGCCCGCGTCCGGCCCGGCGACTCAGGCGGTCCGCTCGTCGACCTGGAAGGACGCGTGATCGGGATCGTCTTCGCCACTTCCGCGAGCGAGCCGGACCAGGCCTATGCGCTGACCGACGACGAGATCACGACCGCCGAGCAGAAGGTGCACAACTCGAAGACACCGATCGACACGAGCCGACTCGAGTGCGCGGCCTGAGTAAGGCCTAGGTAGTTGCCCTCCCCACTCGTGGGGAGGTGCCCGCGCAAAAGCGCGGGCGGTGGGGGGAACCACTGACCAACATCATCCCCACCCCGTGGGGAAGTCGCCCCCGCGCTTCGCGCGCGGGCGGATGGGGCGATGCACTAACTGGAAGGCGACTCGGGCTTGCCCTCTATCTTCCCCACCCCGTGGGGAAGTCGCCCTCGCGCTGCGCGCGCGGGCGGATGGGGCGATGCACTAACTGGAAGGCGACTCCGGCTTGCCCTCTTCGATCAGCAGCACTGGGATGCCGTCGACGATCGGATAGAGCACTTTGCAGTGAGGGCACCGGAGCTGATCCGGCTCCTTCATCTCGAGCTTCGTGTGGCATTTGGGGCAGGCCAGGATCTCGAGCAACTCTTGGGATATCACGGATGCATCGTATTACGCGCCGCATAGACTTCGGGCGTGATCCTGAGGCGCCTCTACATCTATCTGGTCAGCGCGGTGGCGCTGGCGGTGCTCGCGTTCGGGCTCGCCACCCTAGGTGTAACGCTGCTGCAGGGCGCGTTCAACGGAGTGGATTCGTACAACCGCAGCGCCCTCGCTGGGTACACCGCGGCCGTTGTGGTGTCGTTTCCGGTCTGGGCGATCCACATGTGGTTCGGTGGTCGCTTTGCACGCCGAGACCCGGCAGAACGCGCGTCTGCGATCCGCCGCCTCTACCTGTACCTGGCCTGCGCCGGATCTTCGATCGGAGCGGCTATCGCGCTGGCGAACACCGTCAGCTACGCGTCGCAGCAGCAGCTCGACGGCCAGTACCTCACCCAGTCGGTCGTCGCCCAGTCCGCGTGGGTGACCATCGTGCTCGCAGCTATCTGGGCATTCCACTACCGGATCGCAGCTCGCGATCGAGCCGCCGTCGGCGAGGTCGGCGCGTCCGCCACCCTGCGACGTTGGTACATGTACATCGCCCTCTTCGTCGGCCTGTTCATGATGCTGGCCGGCGCCCAGGGCTTTATCCGCCTGGCCTGGCTGAGGGGACTTCACAGCCACATGGCCGACTACATGTGGCTCTCGGCGCCGGCCGGCGAACTGGCGGGCGGCTTCCTCCTGTGGGCATTCCACGCACGGGTTCTCGTCACCCGATTTGGCCAGGACGACCGGCGATCAACCCTACGCGCGGTGGAGGGATTCCTTGCCGTCGCGGTCTGCATCGCGGCGGCCCTCGTCAGCGCCAGCCTGATCCTGTACTTCAGCGCGGCGCACATCCTGGGCGTCATCAACCCTGGCGGTGCAGGCAACGACCTGCTCGCGGCTTTCGCCCAGCCGGCTTCGATCATGGTCGTTTACGGCGCCGCGTGGTTCCTGATCCGACGACGACTGGCGCGGGACGCCGGCCCCGGCGAGGGTGCCCGCCAGGCGGCGATGCGACGCTTTTACACCAACCTCGCCGCGCTGGTATCGATGGCCGCCCTGGCGGTTGGGGCCACAGGCGTGCTCGGCACGTTGCTGATCCAGGCCGAGGCTCAGGTGATCGGGGTGACTGCGCCCGATTGGAAGGACCCCCTCAGCCTGTGGGTGACTCTCCTCGTCGTCGGCGGCGCCGTGTGGCTGGCGCACTGGCGACCGGTGCCATGGCTCGAAGAGAGGCAGGCGATCAGCCGCCGCATCTACTTGTGGGCCGCGCTGCTCGGCAGCGTGCTCGGGGTACTGGCCGGCGGGATCGGACTGCTCTATGTCGTGCTCCAGCAGATGTTCAGCCTTCGGCCGAAGCTCGCCGACACGGCCAATCTTGGCTTCGCACAATCCCTGGCGGTGATCGTGGTCGCGGCCGCGGTCGGTCTCTATCACTGGCGGACCCTCCGCTCGGACGCGGCATCGCGCCACGCTATCCCTGTGCCGCCGGCAGAGGCTGCGCCTGAAGTGACCTCACCGGTCGGTGAGGCGGAACCCGCACCCGAAGCGGCGGCCGGCCTCCACTACGCTCTATCGGTGGTCGGGGCGACCGAGGATGACGTGCACCAGGCGCTGGCAAATCTTCCGCCGCAGGCGAGCTATCACCTAACACCGTCTGACCAGCCGACCTGACGAAATCCACTCCCCGAAGGGAGAGGGCCAGGGAGATGGGCGTGTGGCACGAGAAACGATCGACAATTGACGCCCATGGACCCCCATACCCTCCTTACCACCACTCGCGCTGTGCGGAAGCGACTCGATTTCGACCGGGAGGTTTCGCGCGAGCTGCTGCTCGAGTGTCTCGAGGTCGCCGTCCAGGCCCCCACCGGCAGCAACTCGCAAGGCTGGCAGTGGATGATCGTGACCGACCCCGAAAAGAAGCGTGTCATCGGCGACTTCTATCGGCAGTCGTGGTACCCCTACGCGGCGAGCAGAGGTCCGCGATATGCGGAGGGCGATCCACGTCGCCAGCAGCTGCCTCGAGTCGCATCGTCGGCCCAATACCTGGCCGAGCGCATGCATCAGGTGCCGGCGATGGTGATCCCGTGCATCGAAGGGCGCGTGGACCGTCCTGGCGTTACCAACCTCGAGATTGCCGGCCTCTACGGATCGATCCTGCCCGCCGCGTGGAACTTCATGCTCGCGGCGCGAGCGCGGGGCCTCGGCACGGCATGGACGACGCTGCATCTCAAGTATGAAAAAGAGGTTGCCGAGCTTCTCGGCATCCCCTATGAGCGGTACACACAGGCGGCGCTGATCACAGTCGGTTTCCATGACGGCGGCGAGTTCAAGCGCGCGCAGAGGATCCCCCTGGAGCCGATCGTGCACTGGGACAGCTGGTGAAAAACCCCGACCCGGTTGCGCTGCTCGACCTGGTCGACTGGCGCCGGAGGGTTGGGGATCTCTATCGAACGTCCGGGCCGGCCGCGGTCGAGACATTCCGAAAGGGTCGCGACGAGCTCTTCAAGTCACATCCGCAATCGCCGATCGATCCTGAGGAACGCCACGTGTTCGCCGGGTTGAAGTACTTCGCCTACGACCCGGCGTACCGGGTGCCCGCGAAGATGGCGGCCGCCGACGGATCTGAGCTGCTGATCGACACCGGCGGCGACGATGGCGCGATCCAGTACCGCCGGGCCGGCGAGCTGCACTTTCGACTGGCGGGCGAGCCCTGCAAGCTCACGGTCCTGAGCCTGGTTAAGTACGCCGGCGGGCTCTTCGTCCCTTTCAAAGACCCCACCGCGCCAACCCAGACGTACGGCGCCGGCCGCTACCTTTTCGACACGGCCAAGAACACCGACGGGCTGGTCCTGGAGACCACGTCAGGATCACCCGACGTGGTCGTCGACTTCAACTACGCGTACAACGCGTCGTGTGCATACAGCCCTCGCTGGGCCTGCCCGCTGGCGCCGCCCGAGAATTTCCTACGCGTGCCCGTAAGGGCCGGAGAGCTTCTCTACAAGCCCTAGGCCGCCGACCGCGCTCCCGCCATGAGCTTGATGAGCTCGCCCGCGAGCCCGATCGCCTCTTTGCTCGGCAGCGTCTGATTGCTCAACGTGAACCCGCCGAAGCCGGCATCGACGTAGGGCTGCAGCCTCTCCGCAACCTCCGCGGGGGTGGCGACGATGACCATCGCCCGTCGCTCCTCCGGGATTCTCTCTAGGTGCGCCTTCGCATCGCGAGTGTTCTCGACAAGAATCGCGAGGCTGCCCATCAACAGCAGCACCGCGGATGGATCGCGGTTCTCGGCCTCGCAGTGGCGAAGGAAGATTTCTCGCTTCCGCTTGAGGTCCTCGAGCGGGCCGCCGAACCAATGGCCGATGTCGCCGTGCTTGGCCAGGATGCGCAGCGTCCGCTTCTCGCCGCCGCCTCCGATGAGAATCTTCGGACCGCCGGCTTGAATTGGCCGAGGGACGTTGAGCGCCCGCTCGATCCGGTAGTGCTTGCCCTCGAACGAGGGCCTGTCCTGCGTGAACATCAGCCGCGCGATGGTGACCGCCTCATCCAGCCTGTCCATGCGCTCGCCGATGGGCGGAAACTCAAATCCGTGACCCTTGTGCTCGTCCTCGTTCCACGCCGCGCCGATGCCCAGGATGGCGCGTCCCTTTGATATGACGTCCAGGGTCGTGACCATCTTGGCGACCAGAGCTGGGTTTCGATAGGTGACCCCCGCCACCAGCGTGGCCAGCTTGATTCGCGAGGTTCTGGCGGCCATCGCGCTGAGCGTTGTGTAGGCCTCCATCATCGGCTCCGTCTCGGGACCGACGCCGCGGATCTGATAGAAATGGTCCATCACAGTGACCATGTCGAAGCCCGCCGCCTCGGCGGCCAGGGCCTGGTCGAGGATCCGGTCGAAGATGTCTTCGGTGCGCGCACCGGCAAACGTGTAATTGGGCATGTGGTACCCGAAGAAAAGCTTCATGAACGTCAAAATACGATGCCAGGCGCAAAGATTCCGGTAACGAAGTAAAGGAGCGTCGCCTCGAACATGAGATTGACCACCGTCGCCGGGGTCGCCGCCGCCCTGGCCGTCCTGGCCTACGGAAGCGTGCTCGTTTTCCTCGCGTTCGACCGCAACTCGAATTCGGCGAGCGACACGATCCGTCCCTTCGTGATCACAATGGGCCCGGTCTGGGTCCTGGCCATCTGGTCAGGACTGTCACTGGTCCGCAAACGCTGAGTTCCCTCCCCACCCGTGGGGAGGTCGCCCCGCTCGCGCAGCGGGCCGGGCGGGTGGGGAGCGACAGTTCGCCAGGAACCAATCTCCGGCGCCATAGATAGAATTTGTGGCCACGGCCGTGGCCATAGACGAACCGCGTAACGGCAAAGGGAACTCCATCCAGCTCGTCCAGGTCCAAGGATTCCTGGAGGTTGCTCGGCGCGGCAGCGTAAGCCGGGCTGCCGAGGCCTTGTTCATCACCCAACCAACCCTGACTGCACGCCTTCACGGTCTCGAGCGCGAGCTGGGCACCCCGCTGTTCCTGCGCACGCCCCACGGCATGCGGCTGACCGACGCCGGCAAGGCCTGGGTTCCTTATGCGGAGCGCACGCTGCGCGCGCTGTCCGAGGGCCGCGACGCGCTCGAACAGGTCATGACGGCGTCGGCCGGCCACCTCGTCCTCGCCGCGGCGCCGGCGGTCAGCACATACGTGCTCCCGCAGCTGCTGGAGAAGTACGTCGCCGCCCACCCGCGGGTCGAGGTGTCGGTGAGGACGGGGCACTCGGAGGACGTGGTCGAGCTGGTGCTCCGCGACGAGGTCCACATCGGTCTCGGGCGAGCCATCCGCCATCCGGACCTCGAGCTGCGCCCGTTCCACACAGAGGAACTCGTGCTGGTCACGGCGCCCGACCATCCATTCACCACCAGGCGCAGCGTGACGATGGCCGAGGTCGCTGGGCAGAAGCTGATCATGTTCGATCGCACCTCCAGCTACTACGAGATCACGCAGGCCGCGTTCCTGTCGTCTGGGACGATGCTGCGCGGCCTCATGGAGCTCGACTCGATCGAGGCCGCCAAGAAGATGGTCGAGCGAGGTCTCGGCGTCGCCCTCCTGCCGCGGACGGCCGTGGCGCGGGAGGTCGAAGGCCGGACGCTGCGAGCGGTGCGGATGAAGGATGCACCGCCAATGCACAACTCGATCGTCGCGTACCGGCGGCGCGATGCCGGGAAGCCAGAGGGCATCGTGGCCGCTTTCCTGGCGCTCCTGACCACGATCGAATAGCCTCCGGGTAGCCCGGCTCAGCTATCGGTTTTATTGATCATGGAGATCGGATCAATTAATTGGACTTATATAGATGCACTTGATACGTTGTCGCCCATGGATAGTCGCGATCAATCGCAGGAGAACGAGGCCACGGCCGCTTCCACCCATGAGTGTGAATGCCCGGACCCGTGCAACTGCGATCACGAGAACGAATAAGCCTCGCCTCCCCACCTCGTGGGGAGGTCGGCCCGGGCGCGAAGCGCCGCGGCCGGGTGGGGAGGCACCACCAACCAAATAGTTGAGAGGAGTACCCCCGATGGAACTTGTCTCCACGCCCCTCCTTCCCGACGGGTTTAAAGTGCCCGCGTCGCGCAACGAGGACCCGAGCCGGCGGCTGCGCCGCCTGCTGGCGACCAAGCCGTACGTCTTCGGGCCTGGTGTTTACGACCCGTTTGGAGCCGAGCTCGTGATGTACCACGGCTTCGACGCCGTCTACTTCAGCGGTTACTCCTTCGCCATCGGCCATCTCGGCACGACGGACATGGACATCTACTCGTCGGTC
>DASPYG010000034.1:0-45588 GCA_035636885.1 Candidatus Nitrosopolaris sp. | reverse complement strand
TGCGAGTGTTTGCGGTCGTCTTCCGGGCCCTGCCGCTTGGCCAGCGGCTCCAGCGCCTTGCGCAAGGCTGAACCAGTAACCGGGTCGAGCACGCCATCGATGACGTGCATGCCGTCCGACATCTGGCTGATGTGCAGCCGGCGCCGGGAGAAGTCGGCCTCGGCCTCGTTGAAGAAGCCGTCGGGGTTGCAAACATGCCAGGCGATGCGGCAAAGCTTCTGCAGCTCTTTGAACGACAGCCACCGCGCCCGGTCGAGCATGTCCTCTTCGTCGAAGAGCTCTTTGTTGTCCTCCAGGTTGTCGCGCAGGTGGCAGAGCAGAGATACGGCCTGATAGCTGATCTCGCCAGAGCTCAGTGCGGCCGAGATCTTGGGCAGCGACTCCAGCTGCTCGCCGACACAGAGGCGGTCAGCCGCTGAATTGACCGACATGCCACAGCTGAGGCCGATCCAGGTCGCCGGGCCCATGTTGCTGCTGATGAGGTGGTCACCTGACATCTGAGCCTCACGCACCTCAGCGGCGAACTCACCCTCGAGAGCATCGATGACGCCTCGCAGGGTTTTCGGATCTACCCGGCGCTCCTCGCGAGCCTGAAACTCGCGCACCGCCGCCTGCAGTCTCGAGAGGGGTGTTCCCCCTTCCCCCACCATGAGAAGAGCATACCAAACAAATGTTCGAGCATCAATGGTTAACACGCGAATCTGATTTCGAAAACAAAGAAAAGCAGACCCCACCCGGCGCTGCGCGGCGACCTCCCCTAAACGGGGATGTTGCAAGGCGCGCTTACAGTCTCCGGGCCCGACCCCGACCCCCCTTCTCCCAGTCCGTCCTCGTCACTGCGACTCGAGACGTCCTCTCGGCTCCAGACTGCACCAAACCACCCTCTTCTCCCAGCGCCGTGGTCGCAAGGATTCCGTAGGTGCTTTAGATGATCTGCGAGTACCGGTCGAAGACTTCGCGGAGCTCTCCGGGCGGCTCCACGCGGTGCTTCTTCATCGTCTCGAACAGGCTCAGGATGTGCCGGACCCCGGCGAGGGTGACGCCCTTCTCGCGGGTCAGATGCTGGATGACCTGCACCTTTGTGATGTCGCGCTGCGAGTAGCGGCGGCGGTTGGTCGATGTGCGGTGAGGCTCGATGAGCCCCGCGTCCTCGTAGAGCATGAGCGTGCGCGGATGTGTCTCCAGGATCTCGGCCGCGACGCTGATCGTGTAGAGCGGCTTGTCCAGGTCGCCGAACGAAGCTTGCGAGCTCCGCAGGCTGCCTCGACCGCTTACCGGGTGCGCCATGGGCCACCCAATGCTATGCCGCTAGCTGGCCTTTTTACGCCCCTTAACGGCCCGGCCCCACAGGCTCTCAAGGTCGTAGTACGAGCGCTCGCCAGGCAGGAAAACGTGGGCCAGCACCGAGTCGAAATCGAGCAGGATCCATGTGGCGTCGTCGTAGCCGTCCACCGCGAGCGGCCGGAGCTGCCTGTCCTTGGCGGCTTCGACCATGCCGTCGGCGATCGCGCGGACCTGGCGGTCGGTTTCGCCTTCGCAAACGACGAAGTAATCGGCGATGGAGGTCTTGTCGCGGACGTCGATGACCACCGCGTCCCACGCCTTCTTGTCGACCGCCGCGCCGCGGAGAATTCGAGCGACCTGGAGCGGGGTTAGACCCCTGGGGCGAGCGGGCTTCAACTCATCCAGCGTACAAGCCGTGGGCGGCGACGTACTGCTGCACCGCCGGCGGGACTTTGCCGTCTACTGACCGGCCGCTCATGACATCGCGCCGAATCGAGCTCGCCGACACATCAGGAGTGCGATCTACGCAGACGATCACCTGCGCGCCGTCGAGGCCCGCCGCCGCGAGCTCCGTGGGTTGTGGCGAGCCGGTACCGGGCCGCGTGACGACCACGATGGTCGCCAGCCTGCGGACCTCGTCGGGCTCGTGCCACGTTCGAAAGAGCCTCGCCGCGTCCCAGCCGAGGATCAGGAAGAGGGCAGCGCTCGGATGCAGCTCGTGCAGATCGCGCAGCGTGTCCGACGTGAACGACGGCCCGGAGCGGCGCAGCTCGACATCCGAGACACCGAAGCGGTCCTCGCCGGCCGTGGCCAGCCGCGTCATCTCGAGTCGGTCCTCCGCGCTCGCGGCCGCCGCGGCCCTGTGCGGAGGCTGTCCGGTCGGCACGAACAGGACGCGATCGAGCCGCGCGCATTCGATGGCGGCGCGTGCCGCGGCCAGATGCCCGATGTGGATCGGGTCGAATGTTCCACCCAGCACGCCGATCCGCTCTGGTGTCGAGCTCACGGCTGGTACTCGAACTCCGTGTCGGCGACGCGCACGGTATCGCCGGGCTGGACCCCAGCGCTCTCGAGCGCCGCACCGACACCGAGGCGATCGAGCTCGACCTGGAAGCGCTCGAGCGACCCTTCGGACTCCAGGTCGGTGCGCTCGACGAGGCGCTCGACGCGGTCGCCGCGCAGCGCGAACCCCCAGGCGGTTCGTTCGACGACCATTCCGGCAACCGCCACCGGCAGCCTGACCGTCGCCGGTCGCGCGGGGGTCGCCGGTTCGGGCGCGCTCGCGATCGCCGCCACCATCGCGTCGAGTAGCTTCGGCAGGCCCTCGCCGGTCCGGGCTGACAGGAAGAGGACATCTTTGCGCCTGGAGCGCCGGCGCAGGGCTTTCGCGGCGTCCAGGTCGAGCTTGTTGACCGCGACGATATGCGGGCGGCGCGCAAGCTCGGGTGAGAATCGCTCGACCTCGGCCGAGACCGCCGCCAGGTCCTGCCACGGATCCGCGGCGGAGCCGTCCACCACGTACACCAGCACGCGCGTGCGTTCGGCGTGACGGAGGAATCGATGGCCTAAGCCCGCACCCCGAGAGGCGCCCTCGACCAGGCCAGGAATCTCCGCGATCACAAACCGTCCGCCCGCCGATTCGGCTACACCCAGGGCTGGATCCAGGGTTGTGAACGGATAGTCGGCAACCTTCGGATGCGCGGCGGTCAGCGCACCGAGCAGCGATGACTTACCCGCATTGGGCGCTCCGACCAGGCCCACGTCGGCGATCAGCTTGAGGTCGAGTGTGACGGTGAGCTCATCGCCTTTGAGACCAGGCTCGGCGTAATCGGGCGCGTGTCGCGTAGAGCTCTTGAAGTGCACATTGCCGCGGCCACCGAGGCCGCCGCGAGCCACCAGCGCGGTCGCGTCCTGGTGTGCGAGGTCGGCGATGAGTCCGCCATCGCTGTCGAGCACCAGGGTGCCAACAGGCACTTCGAGCACCAGGTCGGCGCCATTGCGTCCTGTCTTGCGGCCGCCCGCTCCATCGGCGCCAGGCTCGGCCTGCCAGCGCGGCCGGCGTTTGTAGATCGACAGGTCGGTGAGCTGGTTGGTCGCTTTCAGCGATAAGGATCCGCCGCGGCCGCCGTCGCCGCCGTCCGGGCCACCCCGGGGCACGAACGGCTCGTGGCGAAAGGACGACGAGCCGCGACCGCCATGCCCGGCGCGCAGGACGACCCGCGCCGAATCGACGAACGAGCTACTGCGTGACGATGCTGACGCGCCGCCCGTCCTTGCCCACACGCTCGTACCGAACCTGGCCCGGGACGAGGGCGAACAGGGTGTGGTCGCGGCCCAGGCCGACCCCGGTGCCCGGTGCGATCCTGGTCCCGCGCTGCCGCACGAGGATCGCGCCCGCGTCCACGGACTGGCCGCCGTAGATCTTCACGCCCAGCATCTGCGGGTTGGAGTCGCGACCGTTACGAGATGAGCCGCCGCCTTTCTTGTGTGCCATCTATCTACCTATTTCTTCTCTTGCTTCGTCTTGCGCGTGGAGCGCTTGGGTTTCTCTTCGGTGACCTCGGCCACGGCCACGTTCTGGGCCGCCGTTTCGATGACCGGTTGGGCCTCTTCCTTGGGCTTGCGCTTCGCACGGCCCTTGCCCTTGGCCGGCTTGACCTTCTCCTCGACCTCGGTGCCGGTCGGAACGACAAGCCCGCCGACGGCCAGGATCTCGAGGGCCGTGTAGTCGGCGCGGCCGCCGCGGTGCACGCGCACGCGCTTCTTCGACTTGTAGCGGAGGGTCTCGATCCGGGGACCTCGGCTGTGTCCGATCACCCTCGCGTCGACGTCCATTCCCTCGATCAGGGGCGCCCCGACCTTGATGTCGGAGCCGTCACGGACGAGCAAGACGTGATCCAGCTTCACCGACGAGCCGAGCTCGGCGGCGAGGCGGTCGACCAGGACCTTGTCCCCTGGCGCTACCCGGTACTGCTTGCCGCCGGTGACGATGACGGCCGACAGCGAACCATCAGGCTTGGGCACGAACGGAGATATTACCGGACAGCCGAGTAGGTTCGCGGAGTTCGAGGAGCGGGCGGCGCAGCATCACCGACTGGACCAATCCCAGCGCGGCCAGCGTCGTCACGGTGGCCGAGCCCCCGTAGGAGATCAGCGGCAGGGGGATGCCCGCGACCGGCAGAAGGCCGATGTTCATGCCGACGTTCTCAGTGACCTGGGCGAAGATCATGACGAACACCCCGCCGGCCAGCAGGGCCCCGAATCGGTCGGGGGCCGCGGCCGCCGAGCGCATGAGCCGGATGAGCAGCGCCCCAAACACGGCCAGGAGCAGGAGGGAGCCGAAGAGCCCGAACTGCTCTGCGAAAACCGCGAACACGAAGTCTGTGGCCCGCTCGGGGACATAGCCCAGCGCCCCCTGCAGGCCGTGGAGCCAACCCTGCCCGAACAGCCCGCCGGCGCCGACGGCAATGCGCGCCTGGAGCAGGTTGTAGCCGGCCCCAAGCGGATCAGAGCCCGGGTTCAGGAAGATCTCCAGCCGGCGCCGCTGGTAGCCCTGGAGGATGTGCGGCAGCAAGGGGAAGGCGACAGCTGCGCAGGCCGCGAGGGATCCCAGCTGCGCGATACGCGCGCCGGCGAGGAAGAGCATCCCCACGAGCACCGCGCCGATGACGATGGTCGTGCCGAGGTCCGGCTGGACCAGGACCAAGGCCGCGGCCGGGGCCACAAGCGCGACAGCCACGACGAATCCCCGCCACGAAGCCCGCTCCGTCCGCCCGAGGTATGCCGCGAGCACGAGCACGAGCGTGAGCTTCGACAGCTCAGAGGGCTGGAGCGGGAAACCGCCCAGCGACAGCCAGCGCTGGGCGCCCAGGGCGGAATGGCCGGCAAGTCGCACCGCGAGCAGCAGCGCAACGGTCGCGGCATAGAGCCAGGGTGCTAGCACTGATAGTCGGCGGTAGTCGAAGGCAGCCGCCGCGACGTAAGCACCTGCGCCGAGGACAATCCAGACCAGCTGCCGGACCCAGTCGGCGTGTGCGCTGTACACCGTCATCATGCCCAACGCCAGCAGCATCCCGGCGAGCAGCGGCTGGAGATGGTCGATGCGCCGCCAACTCCTCGGCCTCACGGCTTAGGGCACCGGGGTTGGTGTCTGGATCGCTGCCCGGTTGGCGTTGAAGAACTTCATTATCTGCACGCCGATCGGTGCGGCCTCCACCTCGGACAGCTCACCGCGCTCGACGAAGATGGACATCGCCACGTCAGGCTGCACAAACGGCGCGAAAAAAACGAACCACGCGTGCGTGGGGAGGTTCAACCCGCTTCCGCCCCATTGCGCCGTGCCGGTCTTGCCGCCGCCGTCTGCGGGCACGCCGGCGGCGCGAAACCAGTAGTTCATGTTGTACGGGCGGTTGATCTCCTGGCGCATGCCCTCACGCACCGCTTGCAGGTTCGCTGTCGACGCCGGGACGCGGTCCAGGACCTGACGCTGCTGGATCGCGGTGACGTGGCCCGCCGCGTCACGCACGGAGTGGACCAGCGTCGGAGACAGCACAACCCCGCCGTTGGCAAGCGCCGCCGCATATACGGCCTGGTTGAGCGGCGTCGTCAGCAGAGCCGATTGGCCGATGCCGAATGTGATCGTGTCGCCAAGCGTCCAGCGGCATGTGTCCGAATTGAGGTCCGCGACGCCGCAAGTCAGCTCCTTCCAGATGCGATCGGGCACGAGCCCGGGCTCGACGCCAGGCATCTCGATGCGCTTGGACTGTCCGAAACCAAAGGCGCGCGCATAGCGGGCAAGGGTGACGTCGCCCACCATCGCGGCGACCTGATAGAAGAACGTGTCGCACGAGACGGCGAGCGCCTTGGCGACGTTCATGGACCCGAGGTTGTAGCTCGCCCAGTTGTGATAGACCCAGCCGCCATACGACAGGTAGCTCGGGCAACCGAGCATCGTCTGGGGCGTGATCTTCCCCTCTTGCAACCCGGCGGTCGCGGTGACCATCTTGAAGGTCGAGCCGGGCGCGTACTGGCCGGCGATGGCGCGGTTGAGGAGGGGGCGGTCTGGATCTTTCAGCAGGCGGTCGTAATCCTTCTGCGAGATTCCGTGCGTGAAGAGGTTGGTGTCGTAGCCGGGCAGGCTGACCAGCGCGAGGACCTCGCCCGACTGCGGATCGACGACCACCGACGCACCTGCGGTCTTGCCATCGCGCTGAAGGCCGGCGGCCAGCGCCTGAGCGGCAGACCTCTGCAGCGATGCGTCGATGGTCAGGTAGACGGAGTGGCCGGCCACAGCCGGCTGCATCGCGATCGTCTTCACCGTCCGCCCGCGCGCATCCACCTCGACATCGGCCCAGCCGTTGGTGCCGCGCAGCAGGGACTCGAGGCCCGCTTCGACGCCGACCTTTCCCACCACCTCGCCCGGCTGGTAGCCCCTCGGCCGAAGCCTCATGAGGTCCGCGTCATCCAGCGGGCCGACATAACCGAGGACGTGACCGAACACGAGCGGATCGACATAGGTGCGAACCGCGCGGTTGGTCAGTGAGGCGCCGGGCAGGCTCGGAAGGCGTTCGCCGATGGCCAGGACCTGCGCGTCGCTGAGATCCGCGCCGACGCGCACGGGAGAGAAACGGTCGGACGTTGCCAGCGCGGCGTGCAGATCCTCCTCGAGCAGGCCGGTCAGCGTCGCGAGCGCGGCCAGCTCGGACGCGCGCGCGCGCGAGTCCGCGGGCATGTCACCGGGCACCACCTGCAGCGCCCAGATCGGCGTGTTCTGGACCAGGGGCACGCCGTGCCGGTCATAGATGACGCCGCGGTCGGCCTCCAGAACGATGCGGTGGACCGTGTTCGCGCGCGCAACGCCGGCGAGAGCGCGCGAGTCGTACACCTGGAGCTCGGCCAGCTTCAGCGCCAACAACCCCACGACCAGCACGACCATCACCGCAGCGGCCACCATCCGTGCCGACCAGCGCGGCCGCGCTGTGATGCCACCCAGCTCGACCGACCGGCCTGGCTGTATCAAGCGGCCGCGGGCTCCCAATGCAGGCCGGCGGTCACCGTCCTGAGCACGATGAGCAGCGGCGGCGTGAGAGCAGCGTTGACGGCGCACACCGCCAACACCAGCTCTGCCGTTGTCGTGAGCTGTGGGATCGGCAAGCCGAGCGCACCATCCGCGCCGATCAGCACGAGCGAGTAGAGGACGGTCGCGCACGCAACCGCGCCCATCGCGTACAGGGAGCGTTCGCGTTCCAGGTTGCGGGCCCAGAACCCGGCGACATATGCGCCCGCCAGCAGCGCCACGGCATGCGGTCCAAGCGGACCGGGCGCATTCAGGTCGAGGAGGATGCCGCCGACACACGCCCAGATCAGCCCGGCACGCACTCCCTGCGTCCATGCCAGGCCGATCACCGCGATCAAGACAAGGTTTGGAAAAGTGCCGGCGATCTCCAGCTGCGACGCCCACGTCACCTGGACCAGCGCCGCGCCCACCATCAGCAAAAAGCCGGCGGCCGCTTTCACGATGGAGCGAAGTCCGCGACCACGATGACGAGGCTGAGCGTCCGGGGATCGCTGACCCACTCGACGAGCGCGACGTCAACGGTCGCGGCATCGCTGTGCGTGAAGCTGGTGACAGCCCCGACCACGAGCCCGCGCGGGTAGCCGCCTCCGATGCCGCTCGTGATGGCCCATTCACCGCGAACGGGTACCGCGCCGATCTTGTGCTCGATCTGGACTTGCAGCGCCCCCGGCCCGCCGATCACGGTGCCCTGCAGCCCGGACCTGGACAGGAATACGTTGGCCCGGCTCTGCGGATCGGCAAGCGTCTGCACGATGGCGCCGTGCGGTCCCGCCTCACGCACGCGGCCGACCAGGCCTGCGCCGCTCACGACGATCATGCCCGCCTGTACGCCGTCATCGGTGCCACGGTCGATCTGAAGAGTGCGGCTGAACGAGTCGGGGCCTCGACCGACCACCTGAGCGGCCACGGTGCGATGACCAAACGAACGCTGGAAATCCAGCGCCTGGCGCAGCTCCTTGTTGTCGTACGCGGCTGCATTCATCTCCGCCACCTGGCGCTTGAGGTCCTGGTTCTCAGCACTCAGCCGTTGGTTCTGGGCGCGAAGCCCGGCCACATCGCCGAAGACCGCTGTGGCTCCTTCGACTGCAGAGGCGATTGACATCATCTGAGACTCGATTGGCGCGAGCGCGCTCTTGGCGGTGCCCCGGACGCCCGCGGCCCAGGACTGCTGGGAGAGCACGGCCAGCGCAACCATCGCCGCCGTCAGGTAAAGGAAGCGACCCGTCGAGCGCGACCGGGCCCTTCCATACACGTGCGGCCTACGAACGCAGTGCTCGCGCCCGCCGCGTGCGGAGGAGCACCCGGTTCAACGTGTCGATCTCCTCGAGCACTATGCCGGTGCCGCGAACAACGCAGGTAAGCGGGTCATCCGCCACGCGCACCGGCATGAGGGTTTCGTGCGCGAGGAGCTCGTCAAGTCCCGCGAGCAGCGCGCCCCCTCCGCACACGACCATGCCGCGCTCGATGATGTCCTCGACGAGCTCGGATGGCGTCGAGTCGAGAGTGGAGCGGACCGCACGCATGATGTCGACAAGGACGCCGCTCAACGCTTCGCGCACATGTGCGGTGGTCATCTCGACGGTCTTCGGCAGCCCGGTGATCAGGTCTCGGCCGCGCACCACAAAGGACCGCTCCCGCGCCATCGGAAAAGCCGACCCCATCGCGATCTTGATGTCTTCCGCGGTGCGCTCCCCGATGAGCAAGCCCATGTTGCGACGCACGTACGACACGATCGCTTCATCCATCTCGTCACCACCGACCCGAGCAGACGTGGCGGCCACGACGCCGCCGAGCGAGATGACCGCGACCTCGGTGGTGCCGCCTCCGATGTCGACCACCATCGAGCCCGCGGCCGACTGAACGGGCAGGCCGGCGCCGATCGCAGCCGCCATTGGCTCCCCGATGAGATGCGCCTCTCGCGCGCCGGCCATGGTCGCGACGTCGGTGACCGCGCGCTTCTCCACCTCGGTGACGCCGGATGGGATGCCGACCACCACGCGCGGATGGCTGATGTGCCACGCGCGGTTGTGGGCGCGCGCGATGAAATGCCGGACCATCTGCTCGGTGTGGTCGAAGTCGGCGATCACTCCATCGCGCAGCGGACGTATCGCCGCGATGTCGGCCGGCGTTCGCCCCAGCATCCGGCGAGCCTCTGTGCCGACGCTGAGGACCTGGCCGGTGCGGGTGCTGACCGCCACCACAGAAGGTTCGTTGACCACGATGCCGCGACCGCGGACGTGCACGAGCGTATTCGCCGTGCCCAGGTCGATGCCGATATCGGCCGACCACATCCCCAACACGGAGGCGAGCAGGCTCATTGGCGAGACGTAGTGGTGACGTTAGCCAAAGCGCGGGACGGCCCGGATCATACACCCCGTGGGGGTGTTATCCACAGCTTTACCCCAGATGTGGGGCCTAGCGGACCAAGAGCGCGGTCACCACGACTATCAACAGGACGAGCGCAGCGAAGGGCGCGATCGCTCGGCGATACACAGCGCGTGATTGGGCCGCACCGCTGCGACCCATCAAAGCGCCGGCCACAACGCAGAAGGCGGCGATCGAGAGGCTGAGCCCGATGAAGCCGGCCACGCCTCCGAGATCGTCAGTCGCCGGCGGGAAGAAAACCGTCGCGAACAGGCCGCAGTACGGCCACCAGCACAGTGCCCGCATGGCATCGAGCCGCTTCCGTGCGCGCCTCTCGCCCGTCGATGGCAGGGGCCACAGCTTGAGCAGCGCCGGAAGGCAGAGCACGTAGAGGATGCCTGCAGCGACTTTCAGCGGCAGCAGCTGTGGAACGAGCACGGAGCCAAGCACCTGCGGACGCAAGCTCTGTGGTTCGACGGCTGGACCGAGCACCGCGATAAGCCAGCAGCACTGGACGAGGAGCAGCATCCCCGGCTCATCGAAGAGCTCGATGCCGAGCGCGAGCTCGACCCAAACCGTCAGCCCCAAGGCAACCGCGGCGATGACCAGGTTCCGCTCCTCTGATGGGACCAGGTTGAACGGAGCCGAAAGCTGCACGGAGGCGAGCATCGACGCGATGGCTACGGTTGCCAGCACCGCCGAGGGTCGATGCCATCGCAGCTCCGGCATCACCCAGTGATGCTCGGACACGCGCACCCAGACGGTCTCGATCGCGGTCCCGAAGAGCACGGCCGCGAGAAGGCCGGGATACAGGAGCAGCGCGGCTGTGTGGGTGGCGAGCTGTCCGAGGATCTGTGTCATTTCCGGGCTCTCACAGCCCGGCCAATGTGAGTATCGGCTGCGGATACAGCCCGATCGCCGCGCCAATGGCGAGCGCGATCCCAATGCCGACAGCCTGCCGGCCGCGAGGAGCGCCAAGACTGCGCCCCAACCGCAGCGAAGGGGGAAGCCACAGGAGCAGGCCGGCGCCGATCACCAGCGCGAGCGGCCAGTACAGCTGCGTCGCGCCGCGGAGCAGCAGGATACGGGCCGCGAATCCGGCGAAGGGAGCCGATCCCGCGAGCATCGCCGCGGCGAGCAGATTGATCGGCTTGTCGGTCTGGACGCTCTCACGAATCGACCTGCGCGACCACATGTATAGGGGCAGCCGGCTGAGCAGGAGGCCGTAGAGGATGAGCACGGCCGCTGCCTGGCCGTCGCCCACCTGGATTCCAAATGCGCACAGCACAAGCCCCCAATCGGCCATAAACGAGTAGTGCCAGGCCGACGTCCCCGTTTCGGTGAGCCAGGAGGCGAGGCTCCCCCACAAGACGTTCAGAAGCCCGAGCCCGATCAGCATTGCGCCGAACACAGCGGCCGCCGACGGAACGAGCTCGCGCGCCCTCATGACGATGACCACGCCGAGGATCGGCCCTAGGAAGGCGAGCCACGCGATGGGCGACGCAGCCGTGACCTCCTCGGGATCGAACTCGTGGATGTACGGCAGAAGGCCGAGCACGGCGACCAGGCCGGCTGCCAGCCCCACCGCCGCAAACCTCGCCAACAACGGGGGGCCCTCAGCGCGGGCGAAGAGAAGTCCGGCTCCCAGGAGCGCGACAGCGAGAGCGGGCGCGCGCAGGCGGGCGGCAACCGAGCGCCGGCCTGCCAGGACCCCATGCAGGAGAGCGATGCCGAGGGTGAGCAGGATCACCAGGTCGACGCTCGGTGCGACCGCGATCGCGGCGGTACCCGCGAAACCGGCCAGGCCCCACGTCATCAAGACGGCACGGTCGGCGCCCGACGGCGCGAACGCGACCACCAGCGCCAGCGCGGCGCCCGCCGCGATGAGAACTGCCCGGCTCATCGCCGACATGGCGAGCGTCACGCCCAGCTGGTCGGACGCGACGCCCGGCGCGGCCACCGCAATGGCAGCGAGTCCCCCCGCGCCCGCGATCGAACCGACCAGCAGCGCCAGGCGCGGCCGGGCCCTGAAGACCCCCATCAAGATCGCCCCGGCCGCGGGCAGGGCGACGGCGAGCTCAGGCTCCACGGGGCTCCGCGACAGGGAGGAACGCGACGCCGCCGGCGATGAGACCGGCGATCAGGTAGGGAGCAAAGCCTGGATCGCTCGGCGCCAGCGCCGACGCGGAGGCGAGGGCGATGCCAAGCGCTGCTGACGCGGTCAGAACAGGAGCGGCTGCATGCCCTTGTAGCACTCGCCCCACCGACAACCCCAGCACTGCGACGCAGGCGAAGCGCAGCGCCGCGTGCGATCCCGTGGTCACGGACGCCGCAAACCAGAGTGAAAGGATGCCGGCGACTGCGGCCAGTATCAGGCGGGGGGTCGAGCCGGGCGGCATGAGGCCCCACTCCTGTGGGCCTCTGCGTAAGCGCTCAGCCGCGCAGACCAAACCGCCGGCGAGCAGGAACGCGCCATTCAGCCATGCGCCGTCGACCCACGACAGCACCGAGAATCCGACCGCGACCAGCAACACACCGACGGCCAGTCCCCGCCTCCGGTCCGCGAGGACGAGCACAGCCGCACCGGCCCAGGCGGCGAAAGCGGCAATCGCGATGATCGCGGTCACGCGCGAATCACCTGGTTATCGCGTGGCCGCGAAGGCAAGCACGACCAGCGCCGCCAGCCACAGCAGCGGGCCGCCACCGGTCGCCGCAGCCTCGAGCGCGCGCAGGTCGACCAGCGATCGGTATTGCGTCGGGATCGCCGCCGTTCGCACCTCCTTACCCGCGCGCTCGAGAAGTTGCGTGCCGGGCATCGTGAACACCTGCGGTCGGGCCTGGCCGCGCACCGGCGCCGGCCCGGAAGCGATGTAAGCGGCCAGGGCCAGCAGCAAGATCGGCGTGAAGAGGGCGAATGCGGGCAATACGGTCGTGACCGTGACGACCGATGTCGCGCTCGCGATCGGAACGCCGGGCGGCACCTGCATCACGTTCGCGAGGGCAGGCAGCGCCACGCCTGCGAGCAAGAGGCCCAGCATTGGCCCGGCGATCACAGTTGCCGCTGCCAACCCCATCGCGGTGCGCGGCGCGGTCTCGCTGACCGGATGTCCCCGGCCTCCCGGCAGGCCGATGGCACGGGCGGCCCCGATCATGGTGATGATCCAGGTGGCCGCGCCGGCGATGCCGATCAGGCCCAAGAGGTTGCCGGCCTCGAATGTGGCTTCGAGGCCGACCACGCGCACGCCGAAAGCCAGGCCGGGAGGCAGCCCGGCGGCCGCTGCGATCGCCACCAGCGATGCCGTACCGGCGCGATCCGGAAGCAACGGAATGCAACCCGCCAGAACCGCTGCGACCGCCAGCGTCGCCAGGCCCGCGACCACGCCGAGAGCGGTGCCCAGGCTGATGCCCATGAGCGCAAACCCGCCAAGCCCGGGTATGACCTCGCCGAGGTACGCACGACGCGTGGCGGCGGCCTGCGCGCGGGCTGCGGCTCCGAATGCCACCAGAACCCCGATCGCGGCCAGCACAGCCTGCAGCCAGAACTGCGGGAAGCGGCCGTCGCCGACCTCATATGCGCGCACCAGCAGGTAGAAGCCCAGTGGATAAAGGGTCGCCACAGCCATGCCCGCCGCTCGCAGCGACGGACGTCCCCAAAGCTGCGACGGCCATCCTCGCCAAGGAAACAGCCCCGAGGCCATCAGCGCCGCCGCCGCCAGCAGCATGAAGACCGGGACCGTTAGCGCCGACACGGGCACCGCGGAGTAGACGGCGGTACCGCCGCGCACCTGAAGGATCGCCCCGACCCAGCTCAGCGCCAGCCACGCCGCCAGCAGCATTCCCCACGGCGGGCGCGATGCTCGCGGGTCTTCGACATCGAGCAGGATGACGGCGAGCGTCGCGGCTGCGCCTCCCGCGAGAGATGTGAGCAGCAGGCCGCCCGACTCCACGGCGAGTACTGCGGCCGCCAGTCCGAGGACCGCGACCGTCCCCTCCTGCCACGAGCGTTGCTGCATCGTCAGCAGGACGGCGGCCGGAACCATGATCGCGAGCGCGAAGAGAAAGCCGACCGCGTCGAGTCGCAGGTCGAAGGGGCCGAAGCCGAGCTGTCCCACGCTCAAGTCCTGCGTCGATCGAACCGGGGCCCACAGGGCGATAAGGGCGGCTATTGCAGCCCATGAGCCCACCGTCAGCACGAGTCGATCGATGTTCCAGCCCGCCACTCCACAGAGGGCGACCGCGCCCGCGGTGGCGAGGATTATCGCGACAGGCGCAATCAGCGCGATGGACGGCATACGCGGGGCTAAGGGTATAGCTGGCGGACAAAGTGACGCCCCGGCCCCTGAAGCCCCAACTCCTACGTGAATGCTGAGTGGAGCCTTAGGCCGAATTTATTTCGGCCGTCACCCAAGCACGCACTTTCCAGGCGCCTCCATGCGTGGCCGAGGAGAGGGGTTGGCCCGCGGAACCACTGGGGTCTCCACGCGAAGCGTGGGAGCCGCCCGCGACTCTACGGGTAAAGGTCTACTCGAGACGGTCGATTGCGGCCCTGAGCTCTTCCGCGCGAGCCTCCTGCTCTGCGATCACGGTCGGCGGCGCCTTGGCGCGGAACTGTGGATTGTCGAGCTTGGCCTGGACACGCTCCAGCTCATTCAACAGCTCGGCCTTCTTGCGTGCGATGACTGCGGGATCGGCCGCCGCCGCCGCGGGAAAGACGATGCTGCCCTCAGCGAGCGCAAGCTCCGTGCCAGGGGGAAGCTCATCGACCACCGCGACCTGGCCGAGCAGGGCAAGGGCACGAGTCAGACCGGAGTCCATCGGCGATGAGAGCTTCACGGCGCCGCCTTTGGCAGGTGCGCCCGGCACCGTCTTGCGATATGAGCGGATCTCGTTGACGACCTCCATCAAGCCTTCGAACTCCACCTCGGCCTGGCCGTCGACGTATCGGTGCAGGTCTTCCGGCCATGAAGCGCGCATGAGGAAACCGCGATCGCCAGGCAGCCGTGACCAGAGCTCCTCGGTGAGGAACGGCATGAACGGATGGAGCAGGCGCAGCAGGTTGTCGAGGCAGAAGAGGGCCACCGCCTGCGCGGTCTTGTCCTTCGCGCGCAGACGATCCTTGGCCGCCTCGAGCCACCAGTCGCAGAACTCGTGCCAGGCGGTTCCGTACGCGGCCGCGATCGAGTCCTGGAACTCAAAGCTCTCTATGCCGTCGGTCACCTCGCGCTGCGTCGAGGCCACGCGCGAGGCGATCCAGCGGTCCTCGAAGAGCTCCAGCTCGTCAGGCTCCGGCATTGCGGTGACCGGCCCTTCGATGTCGCGGAGCACCAGCCGGGTTGCGTTCCAGAGCTTATTGCAGAACCGACGATAGCCTTCGACCCGGCTCTCGTCGAAGCGGACGTCCTGGCTCGACATCGCAACCGATGCCGCCCAGGCCCGCAGCGCATCGGCGCCATATTTCGCGATCAGCTCGCGTGGGTCGACGCCCGTGCCCAACGACTTCGACATCCGCCGGCCGTCGGCCGCCTGCACCTGGCAGTGGATGGCGACGTGGTGGAACGGCACCTCGCCCATGAACTCGAGGCCGGTCATGATCATTCGGCTCACCCAGAGGTTGATGATCTCCCGGGCCGTGCTGTTCATGTCGTTCGGATAGAAGGCGCGGAGGTCCTCCGTCTCGTCCGGCCAGCCGAGAGTTGCGAACGGCCAGAGTGCGGACGAGAACCAGGTGTCGAGAACGTCCGGGTCCTGCGTGATCTCGCGGTTGCCGCACTCAGGGCACTCCACCGGGCGCTGGACGGCCACCGTACGGTGACCGTTCTTGCAGTAGTACACGGGCACGCGATGCCCGAGCCACAGCTGGCGCCCGATGTTCCAATCGCGCAGGCCGCGAAGCCAGTCGAGGTACGTGCGCTCGTAGCGCTCCGGGTGCCAAAGAACCTTGCCCGCCTCACTGGCGGCGAGCGCCTTGTCGCGCATCTTCTCCATACGCAGCCACCACTGCTCGCTGACGAGCGGTTCGATGACCGCATCGCAGCGATCGCAGTGACCGACCTCGTGCGTGTATGGCTCTTGCTTGACCACAAACCCCTGCGCCTCGAGGTCGCGCACCACCAGCTTGCGGGCCTCAAGCGCAGGCAGGCCGTCGTAGGGCAGGCCGGGAACGTTCATGCGCCCGTCCGCGTGCATGCCGTTGATGAGCTCGAGCGAATGCCTCTGGCCGATGTCGTAGTCCATGGGGTCGTGTCCCGGCGTCACCTTGAGGGCGCCAGTTCCGAAGTCCTTCTCCACGGCCTCGTCGGCGACGATCGGAAGCTTTCTTCCCACCAGCGGCAGGATCGCGGTCTTGCCGATGATCGATCGGTATCGCGGATCGTTCGGGTTCACGGCGACCCCGGTGTCGGCCAGCATCGTCTCCGGCCTCACCGTCGCGATCACGACCTCACCGCCTCCCTCTATCGGGTAGCGGATGTTGTAGAGCGTGTCGTGATGCTCCCGCCACTTGACCTCGAGGTCCGAGATGGCCGACTGGTCGTGCGGGCACCAGTTGACGATCCGGGGCGCGCGATAGATCCAGCCGCGCTCGTAGAAGGCGACGAACGCGGTCGTCACCGACCTCACGTAGCGCTCATCCATCGTGAAACGCAGGCGCGTCCAGTCCAGCGTGGCACCAAGCTCGCGGTACTGGCTGACGATAGTGGCGCCGACCGTGCGGTACCACTCGTCGACCAGCTCGGCGAACGCGTCCCGGCCGATCTCCTCTTTGCTCGTGCCTTCCTTCGCGAGCCGCTTCTCGATGACGTTCTGGGTCGCGATCGCCGCGTGGTCAGTCCCGGGAAGGAAAAGGACCTCGTAGCCGGTCATGCGGCGGTAGCGCGCCCAGATGTCCTGGACCGTGCCGTTGAGCGCGTGACCCATGTGGAGCTCGCCCGTCACGTTGGGCGGTGGCAGGCAGATCGTGAACTTCGGCTTTGGGCTCCTGGGGTCGGCGATGAACAGGCCGGCCTTCTCCCAGCGCGCGTACCAGCCGGCCTCGATGGCCCGGGCGTCGTACGCGGTCTGCATGTCGGAGATGGTTTTGCTCATGAGGATGTGTTTGGTCTAGGTGCCTGGATAGGAGGGCCGGCGGGAAGGGTCGCTTAGCGCGACTGGGCCGGCTTGCGTACAGATACGGGTACGTAGCGGCGCATGTAGCTGCCTATGCTAGCAGCCGGCACCTCAGCAATCAGGAGGTTGCCGTTCTGGCGCGGCGAGGGCGGCCGCGTTTACCCCGGCCGCGACATGCGTCTCATGACTCCCACCCATCGTCGCCTTTTAACGCTTGGACTTTTGACGGTCGCCGGCGTCGTCCGCCTGCCGGCTTGCGCCCGCGGAGCGCGCGGCGGCCATGAAGAGGTTCGGCGCGAGCCCCATCACCTTCAGGCCTGCACGCAGCGGTAGGCGCATCACGTTGATCTCTGCCTTGTTCTTCGTAATCGCCGTGTGCACCGCCTCGGCGACCTGTTGCGGTGTCACCTCCGCGGCCAATGGGTTCGCTTTGAGACCGGTCTCGGCCCACATTCCAGCCTGGCTCACAAATGTCGGCGAGATCGCCGAGACGCCAACCCCCGTGCCCCACAGCTCCTCGCGCAGCGCAAGCGCGAAGCCGCGGATGCCGAACTTGGTCGCGTTGTAAATGGTGAAACCTGCAGCGGGGACCTTAGCGGCCACGGAAGCCATGAAGACCATATGGCCTTCCTTGCGTTCGATCATGGCCGGGGCAAGAAGACGGGCCAGAACGATGCCCGCCCGCAGGTTGACAGCGATCGCCCTGTCGAGGTGCTCGAGCCTGAACGTGACCAGGCGCCCGCTGGCCGGCACCCCGGCGTTCGAGACCAGCACGTCGACGTCCCCCGCTTCGCGCGCGAGACGCTCGGGCTCGCCGGGCAGTGAAAGGTCTGCGACGACGACGCTAGCGTCGCCCAGCTCTTTGGCCAGTTTGTCGAGCGCTTCCTGGTTGCGTGCCGAGAGCACGAAGCGCACGCCCTCGCGGTGAAGCCGCCGAGCTATGTAAGGGCCAAGGCCTGTCGACGCGCCGGTCAGGAGGACGGTCTTCCCACGAAGGTCGACCACGCCCGAAGGTTACGCCTAACCCGAAAGCTTGCTCAGGCCGACTCTCCGACGAGCCTGGCCGGCCCTTCGCCTTCGTCAGTCAGCTCGAACTCCGGCTCGAGCGCTTCGCGGATCGAACGCTCGGAGATCAGGCAGCGCTTGATCTCGGGGCGCGAAGGGATTTCGAACATCGAGTTGAGCAGCGCCTCTTCGATGATCGACTTCAGCGCACGCGCACCGGTGCCGCGCAAGAGCGCCAGCTCGGCGATCGCATCGAGGCTTCCCTTCTGGAAGACAAGCTCGACGTTGTCGAGCGTGAAGAACTTCTGATACTGCTTGACCAGCGCGTTCTTGGGCTCGGTGAGGATGCGCACGATGTCCTGCTGGTCGAGGTGGTGGAGGGTCACGATGATCGGCAGGCGCCCGATGAACTCGGGGATGAAGCCGTACTTCAGCAGGTCCTGCGGCTGCATGTGCTTGAGGGTCTCCGAGACCGCCTTGCGCTCGACCTTCGTGTGCGGCGCGCCGAAACCGATCGCTCGGCGGCCGATGCGCTGCTCCACGACCTTCTCGAGGCCATCGAACGCGCCACCGCAGATGAACAGGATGTTGGTGGTGTTGATCTGGATGAAATCCTGGTGCGGGTGCTTGCGGCCGCCCTGGGGTGGAACGTTTGCGACCGTGCCTTCGAGGATCTTGAGGAGCGCCTGCTGGACACCTTCGCCGCTGACGTCGCGGGTGATCGACGGGTTGTCGGACTTGCGTGCGATCTTGTCGATCTCGTCGATGTAGATGATTCCGCGCTCGGCGCGGCTGATGTCGAAGTCGGCCGCCTGGATGAGGCGCAGCAGGATGTTCTCGACGTCCTCGCCGACGTAGCCGGCCTCGGTGAGGCTGGTTGCGTCCGCGATGGCGAACGGGACGTCGAGGATCTTCGCCAGCGTCTGCGCGAGATAGGTCTTGCCGCAGCCGGTCGGCCCGACCAGGAGCACGTTCGACTTCGTGAGCTCCACGTCGCCGACCGACTTCGAGGCGGAGATTCGCTTGTAGTGGTTGTAGACCTGGACAGAGAGCACCTTCTTGGCGCGGTCCTGGCCGATCACATACTGGTCGAGCGCGGCGCAGATCGTCTTCGGGTTGGGGATGAAGCCGGTCTTCTGCTTCTTGGTCCCGGCGGACCGGTTGTCGTCTTCGAGGACCTCCTGGCAGAGGTCGATGCACTGATCACAGATGAACACACCCGGGCCGGCGACCAGCTTGCGCACCTGGTCCTGTCCCTTGCCGCAGAAGCTGCAGCGGGTATATCGGCGTCGATCTTCTCTTTCGTTCATCGTTTCCCTGTCGAGTCAGCCACGTGTGCGTCCATCAAGAAGAAGCGGGCGCCGGGGGATTATGGCCCCAGAGAATCTCGTTGGCAAGGCTTATGCACTCGCTGCAGATGAAGACGCCAGAACCGGCGATCAGTCGCACCCCACCCTGTCCATGAGCCTTCCCGCAGAAGGAGCACTTCGGCTTGTGCCTCTTGATCTCGCCGCTCTTGCCCCTCCGTCGGAAGATCATGGCGTGGCCGCCACCTTCTCCTTCTCCTTCTCTTTTTCTTTCTCTTTTTCACCGGGCTTGGTCGGCGTGAGGATGATGTCGTCGATCAGCCCGTATTCCTTCGCGGCGTCAGAAGTGAGGAAGTAGTCGCGCTCAGTGTCGAGCGTGACCTTCTCGATCTTCTGGCCGGTGTGGCGCGCGAGGATCTGGTTCAGCTGCTCGCGCGTTCGGAGGATCTCCTTGGCGTGGATCTGGATGTCTGACGCCTGGCCCTGCATGCCTCCCCACGGCTGGTGGATGAGGATGTTGGCGTGGGGCAGCGCGTACCGCCGACCATGGGCGCCGCCCGCGAGGAGGACGGCCGCCATCGAGTACGCCATGCCGATGCAGATCGTCGAGACCGGCGGCCGGATGTACTGCATGGTGTCGTAGATCGCCAGCCCCGCGGTCACCTGGCCGCCCGGGCTGTTGATGTACAGGGAGATCTCCTTCTCGGGATCCTCCGACTGCAGGAAAAGCAGCTGCGCCACCACCAGGTTGGCGACCTGGTCGTCGATTGGCGTCCCGATGAAGACGATGCGGTCTTTCAGCAATCGGGAGTAGATGTCGAAGGCTCGTTCGCCGCGCCCGGTGTTCTCGACCACCATCGGTACCAGGTAAGCGGCCGGTCGCTCTATGCGGTTCATGTGAGGCACCACCCCATTCTAGACAGCAGTCGCCGCGATTCCGTCAAGTCTGGACCTGACTTCCAGGGCCGGCAACCTGAGCCAGGCGCTCCAGCACCCGCAGGCGCCGCAGCCTCGAGTGGAAGTAGCGGTGCGTATTCGCGCCCCGCTTCAGCTCGTCGACCCGGCCTTTGAGCTCGTCATCCGTGGCCGCCTGCTCCTCGATGAACCTCTCCACCTCGTCCTCGGACGGCTCGACTCCCTGCTGCTTCGCGAACTCGTCGAGCACGAGGTCGACCTTGAGCCGTGACTCGGCCTCCGGTCTTTCCTCGGCTATCCACTGCTCGGGTGTCTTGCCCAGGTACTCGAGGTAGCGATCGAGCCGGAGGCCCTGGCGGTTCAGGCTCCGGTCAAGCGTGTCGAGGTGGCTTGCCAGCTCGCGCTCGACCAATGAGTCGGGGACGTCGACGCTCGAGGCGTCGACAAGCGCCTTGACGAGCGCCTGCTCCCGCGCCATCTGAGCCAGCTGCTTGGCGGATTCCGCCAGCTGTTCTCGCACGGCGCTGCGATACGCCTCGACGGTCTCGTGTTTGCCGTCGGTGAGCTGCCTGGCGAGCGCGTCGTCGAGGGCAGGCAGCACCTTTTCCTTGATGCCCTGGATCGTGACCTTGATCGTCCCGTCCTTGCCGGCCAGCATCGGCTCTCCGTAGTCGTCGGGAAACTTCACCGTGGCCGACCGGGCGTCCCCGACCTTCGCGCCCTTGATCGCCTCGGTGAGCTCGGGCAGCAGCACGCCGTCTTTCAGCTCGGCCTCCATCGCCTGGCGCGACTCGGACGGGACCACTGTGCCACCGGCCTCGACCTCCACGTCGATCACAACGACGTCGCCCATCCTCGCCGCCCGGTCGACCGGTGTGATCTCCGCCATCGGTTCGCGTACGTCCTCGAGCCGCTTCTCGAGCATCTCGTCCGTGATCTCCACCGACGGCGCGGCGACCTCCAACGCCTTGGCATCGCCCAATTTGACCTGGGGCATCACCGTCACGGTGGCCTTGAGCCGGGCCGGGCGGCCCCGCTCCAGCTCGAGGACCTCGACGTCGGGGTTGTCGATGGGGCTGATGGATTTCTCGGCCAGCGCCTCGCGGATGACCTCAGGCACGATCGTCTCGACAACTTCTTCGCGCAGGGCGGCAGGCCCCAGGCGAGCTTCGACCAGCGCGCGGGGGGCCCGGCCTGGCCGGAAGCCTTCGAGCTTGGCCTTCGACGCCAACCGGTTGAGCACTTTCTCGTACGTCGCATCCACCATCTCGGCGGGCACCTCTATGGTCATGCCGACCTGGCTCTTGGGAAGGGGCTCGGTCGTGACAGAAAGAGCTGAGGGCATCGAGAGTCCGATTCTACGGACAGCGGTCACGCCGGCAGTCGCTGGGCTAGGGCGAAACCTTGGGCAGCGGCGATGGGCTCGCCAGCACCGGTCCGGTGCCGGGGTCCGGCGGCACGGTCAGGTTGATCGGCGCCGGGCTGGGGCTGGGCGGGTTGTCGCCGGGCAGCCGCGAGATGCTCCTGGTGTCGCTGAGGTACCAGGAGTTGCTGGGGCCGGCCACCACGTCCGACGGCGCGGTGTACCAGCGGTTGCCGGGAGCGCCCAGGTAGGTCAGCGCTTCATCCATGACGACATGCCAGCCAGGCGTCGCGACGAACACGCCGTCGGAGTTGCGGACCATCGTGTGCGTGTAGTCGAGGATGTCGCCGATCCAGAGCACGGCAGCGAGGTCGGGCGTGAAGCCGGCGGTCACCGCATCCTTGAAGTTGTCCGAGGTGCCGGTCTTCGCCGCCACGATGCGGTTCTTGAAATGGAGCGGGCTGTTGTAGCCGAAAATCATGGAGCGGTTGTTATCGTCCGACATGATCTGGGCCATGATGAAGGCGACGCCCGGGTCGATCGCCTGGCGCGCCCGCTGGTCGGGGTGCGTCTGGTACAGGGTCGCGCCGGTCGAGTCCGTCACCTGCAAGATCGCTTCAGGCGTGTGGTACACGCCCATGTCTGCGAGCGTGGCCATGCCGCCGACGTGCTCGAGGAGCGTGATGGGGTAACCACCCAGCGTGACGCTCGGGCCGTACGTGTCGGCCGGCGCCTGCGTGTTGTAGCTGCCATCGTTGTTGATGTATCGCGGCTGCACGCCGATGTTGCGCATGAACGACAGCACCGCCGGCACGCCGATCGACAGCTCGACCTTGACCGCGCAGATGTTGAGCGAGTTGCCCATCGCCTTCTTGAGCGGCAGCACCCCGTGGGAGCGCAGGTCGTAGTTGTAGATCTTCGTGGTGCTGTACGCGTCCTTGTAGATCAGCGGGCTGGGGCCGTCGTAAACGGGGGTGTCAACTGTCGCGGCGCGGGCATTGATGACCGCCGCATACGTATAAGGCTTGACCGAGGAGCCGACGTTGCGCGGAGTCGTGGTCCAGTTGTACTGGCCGCCGGGGGCGTTGTAGTCGGGCGATCCGACCATCACCAGGATCTCGCCGTTCTGCGGGTTCTCCTCGATGAGGCCGGATGAGAGGCGCCCCTTCGGGTCGCAGGATGGCGGGGCCAGGCAGTTGTTGAGGTTCTTAACCACGTCCTGCTCACCCCAAACCTGCAGCTGGTAATCAAGCGTGGTCTTGACGTTGAGCTGCTGGATACCGGGCTTGAATCCAAGCTGGCGCAGCTCTTCGAGCACGAAGTCGACGAAGTGGGGGGCCCTGAAGCTGTTGATCGGCGCCTGATAGTTGAGCTTCTCAGCAAGAGCTGAGTTCATCTGATCCTGGGTGATGAAGTTCAAGCGGACCATCGCCTGCAGGACCTCGGTCTGCCGCAGCGTGGCGGCCTCGGGGTGCAGCACCGGGTTCCATTCGGTGGGGGCCTGTGGAAGGCCCGCCAGGACCGACGACTGAGCCAGGTCGAGCTTGGATGCCGGGATGTGGAAGTAGCTCTGCGCCGCGGCCTCCACCCCATATGACTGCGAGCCGTAGAAGCTCTTGTTGAGGTAGAGCTCCATGATCTGGTCCTTGGAGTAGGCCTGGCTGAGCTCGTAAGCAAGCGCGACCTCTTTGATCTTTCGAGAGATGGTCTGGTCCGGCGTCAGGAACTGTTGCTTGGCGAGCTGCTGCGTGATCGTGCTGCCGCCGGCGACGATGTGGCCGGCGCGGATGTCGTCGAGAACAGCTCGGATGATGCCCTGGATGTCGAACCCGGGGTTGGTGTAGAACCCCTTGTCCTCGATCGCGACCGTCGCCTGGACCATCACCGGCGCGATGTTCTTGAGCTTCACCGCCAGGCGGTGGTCGCCGTGGTTGCCGACGTCTGCGAGGACGACGCCTTTCCGATCGGTGATCAGGGTGTCCCCCGCGAATGCGGAGCTCTCGAGACCCTGGATCGAGGGCAGGCCGTCGAAGAAGGTCTGCGCGTAGGCGTCGACCGCAAAACCAACTACAAGGAGGATGGCCACGAACACGCCCAGGCCGCGCAGCCAGGCGGTGCGCCGAAGACGCTGCCCGATCGGTGACCAGGCTGCGTGGACCCGCGCCCGAGGGCGATGGCCCCCCTTCGTTTTGATCTTGCGAGGAACGTTTCGAGCCATAAGGGGGGAGCGCGTAGATTCTACGGTTTCCCGTTCAACCCCAACGCTCCCGGACGGGCGGGGGTTACGGAGTCTCGGGGGTCCTGGTTCGGGCGAAAACCTCATCCGCGCCCACCAGCCGCTCCTGGCGAGTACCGGGGAAGTGGACCCTGACGCCGGGCCGGCCCGGACTCCCAAGCTCCCAGCCCGCCTCGTAAAGACGGGCCGCGGCGGCCAGGTCGGCGGCCTGGGCGGCCTGCACCCCGTCGGTGAACGAGAGCGTCTGCGATCGCGCTCCCGGGTAGCCCAGCCGCACCTCACCGCCGGTCTTGAGGTTGAACGCGTACTCGTCGAGTGATCCGGCCGCGCTCCCGGCGACCAGCTCCGCAACGGTCGGAAACTTACCCTCGCGCATGGCCGCCTTCAGGTCCGCCCTCGATTCGCGGTGGGCGAGGCGATCCCGGCGCCTGCGCTCGGTCAGCAGCACGTCCCGCTCCGCTCGCAACGCGGCCAGCTCCTGCTCGACCGGCCGCATCCGCTCTCGGACCTCGGCCACTCGCCGCTCGAGCTCGGCTTCGTCGAGCGAGGCGAGGTCGTCGGCCACGGCTGGAACGTTACTTCCGCTCGTGGCTCGCGCGCCGGTTGCGAAAGCCGAAATAGAGGCCCAGGTCGTACACGATCTTGAGCGTCCCGCCCGCAAAGAACGGAACCCCGAACGCAGCGGCGCCGATGGCTGCGCCGGCGAGAGCCGGTCCGAAAGATTGCGCGATGCCGCGTACGGCGCCAGTGGTCGCAACGGCACCGGCGCGCTCGCCGGACGGCACGATTGACACGATATAGGCCTGGCGCGCCGGCACGTCCATCTGGGAAAGCGCGAACCGCGCCAGCAGCAATGCCACGGCCCATGGAAGGCTGGGGCTGAGCGGGACGACGAGAAGAAGGATGTTGCTTGGCAGGTGCGTGAAGACCATGGTGTTGATCTGGCCGATGCGGTTGGCGAGACGCCCTGAGATTTCGTAGGACAGCGACTGCAGCACCGCCACCGCCGCGAAGACGGGCCCGAGCAGGGAAGCCCCGACGCCGAATCGCGCATGGAGCCAGTACGCGATGACGGCGTTGGCCACGAAACCTCCGCCGAACGAGTCGAGGGCGAACAGCGCGGCGAGCCCGAGAAGAGGCCGCAAGCTGCCGAACGCCGGTGAGCCGGTGGCGTGCTCGACTCCTATGGACATGAAGAGTGGCAGAGCCGCGGTGGCGGCCCCGATAACCGCATAAAGAATGAAGAGAGCCCGCGTTGAGGCGGGGGTCGACGCCAGCGTCGCGGCCAGCCCGCCGGCCGCGTTGAAGAGGCCTCCGGTCAGCGAGTAGCGCCCGAAGGCGATGTTCAGCTCCGAGGCGGTCGCCGTCTCGGCGAGGACAGCCTGCTCGACCGAGGCGAACGGACCGAGGTCGATGCTCGCGGCACCAAGCATCCCGGTGAGCCCCGACAGGACGAGCAGCAGCGGCTGGGTGGCGAAGGTCAGGTCGAGGCCGGTGAGCGCCATCAGCACGCCGGCCACGGCCAGGACGTATCGGCGCCCCCACCGGGCGGCCGCCCAGGCGCTGGCCAGCCCCGAGAGCGAGGCCGCGGCCAGCCCGATGCCAAGAGTCAGGCCGATCAGGAGCGGCGACAGGCCGCGGCGCTCGAGGACAATCCCGATGAGCACCGCGGAGAATCCGAACCCGAACGCGCGCAGCCCGCGCGACGCCAGGAGCAGCCGGCGATCCACGCCCGCTACCGTAGCCGAGTATTTCAACGGCGGTGTTGAGAAACTCGTAGAATGACGCCGTGGACTCCAGGCGCGAGACCATCCTCGCCTTCCTCAAGATTCGCGGCCATGCCTCACTGGGCGAGGTGGCGGCGCACCTCGAGATCTCCAAGCAGGGCGCCCTGCGCCATATGGAGACGCTGGAGGCGGATGGGCTGGCCACCGTGGCACCGGCCGAGGAACACCGCCGGGGCCGCCCTGAAAACGTCTACAAGCTGACGCCGGCCGCCCACGCTCATTTTCCAAATGCCCACCGCGAGCTCGCGGGCGACCTCGTGGAGTTCCTGTCCGAGGAGCAGCTCAAGCGTTTCTTCGAGCGTCGCACCGCGCGCCTCGAGGCCGAATATGCCCCACGACTGGCAGGGCTAGACTTTGAAGGTCGCGTCCGCGAGCTGGCGAAGCTCGCCACCGAGCACGGCCACATGGCCGAGGTGGTCGATCTACCGAGCGGCGGGCTCGCGATCCGACACTGCAACTGCCCCATCCAGGACGTCGCCGCCCGCACGGGGCTGCCCTGCGTGAACGAGCTGCAGATGTACGAGCGGCTGCTGGGTTCGCCGGTGACCAGGTCCACATGGATGCGCGAGGCGGCGAACGACTGCACATATGAAATCAAGGAAGGGAGTTAAAGAGTTGGCGGCTGATTTCGAGATTCGAGACCTGCGGGCCAGCGTCGAAGGCAAGGAGATCCTCAAGGGCGTCACGCTCGCGATCAACAAGGGCGAGGTGCACGCGGTGATGGGCCCGAACGGATCGGGTAAGTCGACCTTGTCGCACACGCTGATGGGCCACCCCGGCTACACGGTCGACGGCGGCGAGGTGATCTTCAAGGGCCAGAACGTGCTCGAGCTGGAGACAGACGAGCGGGCGCGCCTTGGGATGTTCCTCGCGCTGCAGTACCCGGTGGTCGTCCCCGGAATCTCGATGACCAACTTCCTGCGTACGGCGCTCAACGCCAAGCGCGGATACGACGGCAAGGACAAGAGCAAGCAGGTTTCGCCGAAAGAGTTCCGCTCGCTGCTGAAGAGCGAGCTCGAAGTGCTGCACATGGACGACTCGTTCCTGCCCCGCTACATCAACGACGGTTTCTCCGGCGGCGAGAAGAAGCGCGCCGAGATCCTGCAGATGGCGATCCTGAAGCCGGAGATCGCAATCCTCGATGAGACCGACTCGGGGCTCGACATCGACTCGATCAAGTTCGTCGCGGAGGCGGTGAATCGCATGCGCGGGCCCCAGCTCGGCGTCCTGATCATCACGCACTACACCCGCATCCTCGAGTTCATCAAGCCCGACTTCGTGCATGTGCTGGTGGACGGAAAGTTCGTCCTTTCAGGCGGACCCGAAGTCGCGGCGCGGCTGGAGAAGACCGGTTATTCCGAGTGGGCCGAGGTTGATGAGCCCGCGATCCTTAAGCCCGAGGAGGTTGCCTGATGGCGACAGTACCCAAAGTCGACGTCGGCACCGATTACAAGGAGAAGTACGGCTTCTTCGTCCCGGAGGAGTACGTCTTCAAAGCCAAGCGCGGCCTGAACCCCGAGATCGTCAAGGAGATCTCGTGGATGAAGAAGGAGCCCGAGTGGATGACGAAGATGCGTCTCCGCTCGCTAGAGATCTTCCGCAAGAAACCGATGCCGACGTGGGGCGCGGACCTCTCGGTGATCGACTTCGAAAATATCTTCTATTACCTCAAAGCGTCGGACAAGCAGTCGAAGACGTGGGAGGACCTCCCGCCTGACATCAAGGCGACGTACGACCGCCTGGGGGTGCCCGAGGCCGAGCGCAAGTTCCTGGCCGGCGTCTCCGCGCAGTACGAGTCGGAGGTCGTCTACCACTCGCTGCAGAAGGAGCTCACCGCGAAGGGCGTCATCTTCACCGACACCGACTCGGCGCTGCGCGACCATCCCGAGCTCTTCAAGGAGTACTTCGGCACCGTCATCCCGCCGGCGGACAACAAGTTCGCGGCGCTGAACACGGCTGTGTGGTCAGGCGGCTCCTTCATCTACGTGCCGAAGGGCGTGCGCGTAGAGGTCCCGCTGCAGGCTTACTTCCGCATCAACGCGGAGAACATGGGCCAGTTCGAGCGCACCCTGATCATTTGCGACGAGGGCTCGTTCGTGCACTACATCGAAGGCTGCACGGCGCCGATCTACAGCACCGACTCGCTGCATTCGGCGGTGGTCGAGATCATCGTCAAGAAGAACGCGCGCTGCCGGTACACGACGATCCAGAACTGGTCGACCAACGTGTTCAACCTGGTCACCAAGCGCGCGATGGCATACGCCGACGCGACCATGGAGTGGGTCGACGGCAACCTCGGCTCGCAGATCACCATGAAGTACCCGTCCGTCTATTTGATGGAGCCGGGCGCGAAGGGTGACGTGCTCTCGGTCGCGTTCGCGGGCAAGGGCCAGCACCAGGACGCAGGCGGCAAGATGATCCACGTCGCACCCAACACGACCTCGACCATCACGTCGAAGTCGATCTCCAAGGCCGGTGGTCGCACCTCCTACCGAGGGCACATCAAGATGTACCCCGACGCCAAGAACAGCAAGTCGTTCGTCAAGTGCGACGCGCTGCTGCTCGACGACGAGTCCCGTTCCGACACGTACCCGTACAACGATGTCGACGCTGAGAACGTGACCCTCGGCCACGAGGCGACCGTAAGCAAGGTGTCGGACGAGCAGCTCTTCTACCTGATGAGCCGCGGCATCACGCGCAGCGAGGCCGAGACGATGATCGTCAACGGCTTCATCGAGCCGTTCACCAAGGAGCTTCCTCTCGAGTACGCGGTGGAGCTGAACCGCCTGATCCAGCTCGAGATGGAGGGCTCCGTAGGCTGACCGTGGGATTCACTCTTCAAGGCGTGGAGGAGATCGCCTCCCACCACGGCGAACCCGACTGGCTGCGCAAGCGCCGCCGAACGGCATTCGACCTGTTCGAGCGGATGCCGATGCCGAGCCGCATCGACGAGGAGTGGCGCCGCACAGACGTCAGCGGCCTGGACGTGGCGAAGTTCTCCCAGTTCGAGCACCGCAACGGGGCTGCGCCCGCAGAACCCCTCGAGGGGGTTGCTGGAGCCATCACCATGCGCGGTTCGGAGATCGAGGCCGTGCGCCTCGACCCGGAGCTGGCCGGGGCCGGCGTCATCCTCGAGCCCATCAGCGTCGCGGCCAAGAACCATCCGGAGCTGCTGGAAACGCTGCTGTTCACACAGGTGCGCGCGGACCGCGACCGCTTTGCCGCGCTCCACGCCGCCTTCTTCGCCGACGGCACCTTTCTCTATGTGCCCGACGGCATGGTCATCGACAAGCCGATCGTCGGCCAGGTCCTCTCCGCGGAGGGCGGCACCGCGGTCCTGCCGCACACGCTGATCGTCGCCGGCCGCGGCTCGCGGTTCAACTACCTGGACGAGTACCTCTCGCCCGCAGATGAAGCCGCCGGCTACAAGAGCGGTTCCGCCGAGCTCTTCCTGGGGGAGGCCTCGACCGTCGGATACGTCGCTCTGCAGAAATGGGGCCGCAACGCGTGGCACCTCGCCGACCAGCGAGCGCGACTGGACAAGGACGCATCGCTTCGGCTCTTCAACGTCACGCTCGGCGCTCGCTTCTCGAAGACGCGCGTCGAAGCTTCGCTGCAGGGCCAGGGCGCAGACGCGGAGCTCAAAGCGATCTACTTCGCCTCCGGCGAGCAGTTCTTCGACTTCCACACGCTCCAGGACCACCAGGTCGGCAACACCCGATCCGACCTCCTGTTCAAGGGCGCGCTGCAGGACGTTGCACGCACTGTTTATGCCGGCCTTATCCGGATCGAGAAGGGCGCGGCTCGTTCTGACGCTTACCAGGCCAACCGAAACCTCGTCCTTTCAGAGCACGCCAAAGCGACGTCGATCCCAATGCTCGAGATCGACAACAACGATGTGCGCTGCACCCACGGCGCGACAGTCGGCCCGGTTGATCCGCAGCATCTCTTCTACCTTCGCTCGCGCGGAATCCCCGAGACGACGGCAAAGCGGATGATCGTGCAGGGATTCTTCGGCGACGTCCTCGAGCGCATCCCGTTCGAGCACGCGCGCCGGCTGATCGAGACCGAGCTCGAGGCGCGCCTTGGCTAGGTATCGCGTCGTGTCCGTCGACGAGATGCCGGTGGAGTCGCTGAAGAAAGTAGAGGCCGGAGGCACGCCGGTGTGCGTCGCCCATGCCGAGGATGGCAACTTCTACGCACTCAACGACATCTGCACCCACGAGGAGTTCTCGCTCAGTGAGGGCGAGCTCTGGGGCCTGGACGTCGAATGCCCGCAGCACGGCTCGCGCTTCAACCTGATCACCGGCAAGGTGACCGGCCTTCCAGCGGTCATCCCGGCCAAGACCTACCCAGTGACGGTGGTAGGTAAGGACGTGTTCGTGGAGGTGCCGGAATGAGCACGAACGGCGCCCGCGCGCTCGACGTGGCCGCGATCCGCAAGGACTTCCCGATCTTCGAGTCGGGCATCGCCTACCTCGACTCCGCCAACACTTCGCAGCGGCCCCGCCAGGTGACCGGCGCGATGATGGACTACTTCGAGCACTTCAACTCGAACATCCATCGCGCCGCGTATCACATCGCCGAGGTGGCGACCGAACGCTACGAGGGCGCGCGCGAGAAAGTCCGGGCGTTCGTCAACGCGGCCTCGACGAAGGAGATCATCTACACGCGGGGCACCACCGAGGCCATCAACCTGGTCGCATACGCGTGGGGACGCAAGAGCGTCCATCCCGGCGACCTCATCGTCCTCACGATCCTCGACCACCACTCCAACATCGTCCCCTGGCAGATTCTCGCCGCGGCCAACGGCGCACACATCGAATACGTCGACATCGACGAGCGCGGAGAGCTGCGGCAGGACCAGTTCCACGAGCTCCTGGAGCACTCGCCGAAGCTGGTCGCGTTCAGCCAGGTGTCGAACGCGCTGGGCACGATCAACCCCGCGAGCGAGATGGTCGCCGCCGCCAAGGCCGCCGGCGCGACTGTGCTCGTGGACGGTGCCCAGGGCGCACCACACCAGGGGGTCGATGTACGGGCGCTGGGTTGCGATTTCTACGCATTCAGCGGGCACAAGATGCTCGGCCCGACGGGCGCGGGCATCCTCTACGGCCGCCGGGAGCTCCTGGAGGCGATGGACCCGTTCCAGTCGGGCGGCGACATGATCAAGACCGTTCGCATCGAGGGCACGACCTACCACGACCTGCCGTGGAGGTTCGAGGCCGGCACGCAGGCCATCGGCGAGGTCATCGGCCTGGGCGCCGCTGTCGACTACCTCGGCCGGTTGGGCATGGAGGCCGTGCGCGCGCATGAGCGAGAGATCACCGAGTACGCGTACGAGGCGCTGAGCGACATCGACGGCCTCACCCTGTATGGACCGCCGCCGTCAAGGCGCGCCGGGGTCATCTCCTTCTCTCTCGAAGGCATCCACCCGCACGACCTCGCCACCATCGCCGATCGCGATCAGGTGTGCCTGCGAGCCGGCCACCACTGCGCGATGCCGCTCATGACACGCCTGGGCGTTGCCGCCACCGCACGCGCTTCCTTTTATGTGTACACGCAGAAGGATGAAGTCGACCGGTTGGTGGGTTCCATCAAAGAGGCCCAGAGAATTTTCAAATGAGCACCACCGCCGCCGACGACCAGTTCTACCGCGAGTACATCCTCGACCACTACAAGAACCCGCGGAACTTCGGCCGACTGGAGCACCCCGACATTACGCACGAGGAGGACAACCCTCTGTGCGGCGACGTGGTCGGCATGGACTTCAAGGTGACGGACGGGGTGATCGAGGACATCCGCTTCCACGGCCGCGGCTGCGCCATCTCGCAGGCCTCTGCCTCGCTGCTCACTGAACGACTCAAGGGCATGGTTCTCGAGGACGCTAAGAAGATCGACAAGCACGACGTGCTGGGAGAGCTCGGCATCCAGATCTCGCCGGCGCGCATCAAGTGCGCACTCCTGTCGCTGAAGGTGCTGAAGGTGGGGGCGTACGGTTTGGCTGATGAAGATGAGGACGAGGAGTAACCGATGAGCAACCAGGTGACGCCGTTTCGGGATCTGAAGATCGACGACATCCGCAAGCTGATCGACGAGGGCTATGAGGTCGTCGACGTGCGCGAGGACTGGGAGTGGAACAAAGGCCACCTTCCCGGGGCGCGGCACGTGGTGTTGAACTCGATCCTTTCCAACCCCAACGCTCAGAAGTTCAGCGACCGCACGATCTTCGTCTGCGCCGTCGGTGAGCGCTCGGCGGTGGCCGCCGAGATGGCGGTGGCGCTCGGCGTCAACGATGTGGTCAGCTTCCGCGGCGGCACGAAAGCATGGAAGGACGCCGGCCTTCCCTTGGAGAAGCCATGAGCGAAATGGCACCGGCCCCCACCACGCAGGTCGCACCAGACTCGACAGTGAAACCGGAGGACGTGATCGAGGTCCTGCGCCAGTGCTTCGACCCGGAGATCCCGGTCAACATCATCGACCTCGGCCTCGTCTATGACATCGCCATCAAGCCCGAGCGGGTCGACGTCAAGATGACGCTCACCGCCCTCGGCTGCCCGATGGCCGCTGACGTCATGGCCGACGTACGCGACCACCTGCTGACCCTGCCCGGGGTCAAGGACGCCGGCGTCGACATCGTCTACGAACCGGTCTGGACCCCAGAGCGCATGTCGGAAGAAGCGCGCTGGGAGCTCGGGATGGTCTAGGGCAGCGGGTTCCGACTAGCCGGCGTGGGGCCAGACGTCAGCCACGCTGGTGATTATCGATTCGGTCTCGGTCCCGTTCTGCAGGTCGTAGATGTAGCTTTTTCCGCTCAGCGGGTGGAAGGGTGGATTGGGGCCACATCCGTCGGCCGGCACACATGCACGCTCACCCAGGTACCAGACATATCGGGAGGTCAGGAAGACAGGTTCAGTCCGCGCTGTCTTGAGCTCGCGAACAATCCTCGTCGAGGTGTCGACGACGTATGTGTGCGCCCAGCCACTGGTGTCTCGTGCCACGTAGACGATGGTCCCCCCAGCTGGGGATGCCTTGGGCCGGATCCACGACAAGCCCGGGAGAAAGCTCGATATGGTCCCGTCGCGCCACACGTGTACTCCCGCGGCATCGCGAAAGTACAGGCTGTTGCCCGACCAGGCCGACATCGTGGCGCCGAGCGAGTCGCCGCTCTTGAGCAGTTTCCCGTCTGAGCTAAACACCCGAAACGCGGCCTTACCGAAACCGCTGGACACGTAGGAGATGGTGGCTCCATCCGTCGAGTAGGACAGGCGAAAGTCGATGTCGTTAGCGATCGCGCAGCCCTCGATGGTTTCGCATCCACCGACACCGCTGGCGGGCATGGAGCCCAGAACTCGATCCTGTCCGGCACTGATTTGGTGCAGGTCTTGCATCCCGGAGTCGGTCTGGATCAGGTATACAGCCGAAGTCCCCTCACGACTCCAGTCGAAGAGGCTCGCACACGCAGCCACGGTCGTTCGTGATGAACCTCCGAATGCGGAACGGACGAGGTTACGGCTCTCATCGACATAGGACACTTCGGACGCATTGACAAACTTCGGTTGCGACGCAGCGCTAACGGTGCCGAGGTTGCTCGGGTGGTTGATGTCGGTGATGTCACGGACCACAAGCCCGGTGCCACCGCGAAGCGAAACCAACGCCAGGTTCAGGTTGGAAGAGATCGAGGCCGTGAATTGTGGCGTCGGCTGGACCGCCGGGCATGATCCGTCGACGCGAGCGCTCGAGGCGGTTGCCGTGTGGGTGGCCGAAGATGTCGCGAATCCATGAGTGGACCCACATGACGCCGCCAGCAGTCCCGTGACGGCGATTGTTCCAAGCCACCGTGTGGTCATGTCGATGCAAACGCCGCACCAGGTGGATCGTTACTGCCTGCTTCTAGCCGGCGCAGGCGACGAGGTCCGTATTCGGCCTATCTAGACGGCTGCTAGCCGGGGCCCACCCGCCTCAGGCGCGCGCCCACCTCTGTTCGATGATGGACTCGGTGCAGAGCCTGTTGCCGGTTCCAGGCTTGCTCGCACTTCTCGCACGAGCAGCCTGGTCCGTCCGGTTCTGCCGGCGAGCTCAGTGACCCGCCGAGCAGGTGGAACAGCGTTGCGATAACCGTTGCGGGACGTAGAGATGACATAGTTGCCTCCGCGTTGTTAGGTGACTAGCCTAACGGCGCACGCAACGATTTCCTGCTAATAGCTATCAATAGTTGCCTGTGACCGTCTTCGGATTGTCTTCGCGCCGCAGCTGCCGGCCAAATTGAGCCCGACACTGCGCGTGGATCCTTCTCTGCTGTTGTTACGGCCGCGACACACATGACAGCGTCCGCCCGCGACACCGATGGACATGAGGGCGAGCAAGCCAGCAATCGAAAGTCGGTTACGACCGCCATCACCAATTGCGGTCAGATCGGAAGTCTTGTTGTCCTGGTTGTGAGCGGACGACGCCGTCACCATCGGTCGAGATATACGGCTCCTTACACTTAGTAAGAAAGTGCCTGAGTTCAGCCCAGGGCTGGAGGGAGTGGTCGCGGCCGAGACCGCCGTCAGCGAGGTGGACGGCGCCAACGGAAGGCTCATCTACCGCGGCGGATACCTGATCGAAGATCTCGCGAATGTCGCGAGCTTCGAGGAGACCGCGTACCTGCTTTGGAACGGAGAGCTCCCCGACAAGCAAGAGCTCGAGACGCTTCGCCGCCGCATGGCGGCCGCGCGGCGCCTGAACGACCGAGCGCGAGGCGCGATGAAATCCATCGAAGCCGACATCGATCCGATGGACGTTCTACGCACCATCGTCTCCGCCCAGGGCGCCGCCCAAGCGATCACCAAGCCGACCCTCGACGAGGCGATCGCGCTGGCCGCGGTCATCCCGACCATCGTCGCTGCTTGCTATCGGCGCGCAAAAAGTATGGAGCCGCTCGAGCCACGGGAAGACCTCGGCCACGCCGCCAACCTGCTGTGGATGATGGAAGGCCGGGAGGCCTCGCCCGATCGCGTCCACTGGCTCGACACCTATCTCGTGCTGCTGGCCGACCACGGCCTCAACGCCTCGACCTTCACCGCTCGGGTGATCGCGTCGACGGGCAGCGACCTCACGTCGTGCATCGTGGGCGCCATCGGCGCGCTCAAGGGCCCGGCGCATGGTGGCGCCACGTACGCGGCACGCAACATGCTCGACAAGATCGGCACGGCCGAGAACGCGGAGAAATGGTTGCGCGACGCGCATGCGCAGCACGCGCGTTTCCCAGGCTTCGGCCATCGCGTGTACAGGACCTACGACCCGCGCGCGAAGATCCTCAGGGAGATGGCCAAGGAGGCCACGCCCGAGCTGTACAAGACTGCCGCGCATACCGAGGAGGTCGCACTGCAGATCCTCCACGAAGCCCATCCCGACCGCCCGAACGCCACCAACGTGGACTTCTGGGCCTCAGTTGTGCTCACCGGTGTGGGCATACCGAAAGAGCTGTTCACATGCCTCTTCGCGACGTCACGCGTCGCGGGCTGGACCGCGCACGTTCTCGAGTCACTAGCGGACCTACGCCTCATCCGTCCAGCCTCTGTCTGGAAAGGCCCTCAGCCCGGCAGCAAGCCCCTCCCCATCGCCTCCCGATGAGCCAGTACGTCCCCGGCCTCGAAGGGATAGTCGCCGCGCAAACCGCGATCTCTCTCGTCGATGGCGCCAACGGCCGCCTCGTCTACCGCGGCTACGTGATCGCCGACCTCGCCGAGCAGATGTCGTTCGAAGAGGTCGCACACCTGCTGTGGTACGGTCGCCTGCCGACGCGTGCCGAGCTCGACGCGCTGACGCTCGAGCTGGCCGGGTCACGCGCGCTCACGCCGGCGGCGATGACGACGCTCGAGGCGCTGCCCGAGGACACCGATCCGATGGACCTGCTCCGCAGCGTGGTTTCGGTTCAGGGCGTTGAGCACAAGCTCGAGAAGCCGACGATCCGGCACGCGATTCACGCCACTGCGTCGTTCCCGACCATCCTCGCCACCTTTCACCGCCGGCGGCAGGGCCGGCCGCCGGTAAAGCCACGGGCCGACCTCGCACATGCCGCCAACTACCTCTACATGCTGAATGGCGAGGAATCCTCCCCCGATCTCGTGCACGCGCTCAACACGTATCTCGTGCTGCTCGCCGACCACGGCATGAACGCATCGACCTTCACCGCCCGGGTTATCGCCTCGACGGATTCCGACCTGGCGTCGTGCCTCGTCGGCGCAATCGGGGCGCTCAAAGGGCCGGCACATGGCGGCGCGCCCTCTCAGGTCATGGACCAGCTCGAGCAGATCGGCACTCCGGAGAACGCGGAGCGCTGGATGCGTGAAGCCCGCAAACAGAAGGTGCGGTTCATGGGCTTCGGCCACCGCGTGTATCGCACATATGACCCACGGGCGAAAATCCTCAAGGCCATGTGCGAGCGGCTCAACCCGACCTTCTACGCACTCGCATCGCAGGTCGAGGAGACTGCGCTGCAGATACTTCACGAGGAGCACCCCGAGCGCCCGCAGGCGACCAACGTCGAGTTCTACTCGGCCGGCGTGCTGCAGGCGATTGGGCTTCCCAAGGACTTCTTCCCGCCCACCTTCGCCGTCTCGCGCGCCGCGGGCTGGACAGCGCACGTGCTCGAGCAGGCCGCCAACAACCGCCTTATCCGCCCGCAATCGGAGTACATCGGACCCGAACCGCGCAAACCGGTGCCGCTCGCCGAGCGGGGCTGACCTTCACACCTCGGCAGATCGACGGCAGGGTCCTGCGCAACCTCGGCCTCGCCGCCCTCGCCTGGTTCCTTTTGATCGCGGGAGCGATCACGGCTTGGTGGGTGTTCGCACCCATCCGCCATGACGCGCTGGACAACGACCTCACGCTCGTTTACATCGGCACCCGTATCGGCCTCGACAACGGCTGGGCGCACATCTACTCGCTCGACCTCCAGCACCAGGTCTTCTCGCAGCTGCGGCCCGGTGTGCCATTCGGCGACGGCGAACGCTTCCTGTCGCCCCCACCAGCGGCGTGGCTCCTGGTTCCCCTGACGCCTGCCGGCCCGCAAGCGGCCTTTTTCGTGTGGCTCGCGGTGTCGGTCGCAGCGCTGGTCGCCGCGTGGTGGCTGGCCGCACCGGGGACCGGTTTGGCCCGCTATCTCTGGCTGCTTGGTGCGCTCGCGTGGTACCCGGTCCTTTACAGCCTCAGCCTCGGCCAGCCTGTGATGCTGGTCCTGCTGGGCGTCATCGTCTGCTGGCGCCTCGCTGAATCGGGCAAGCCATACGCGGCGGGGGCGGTGCTCGGACTCTCGGTGTTGAAGCCTCAGGTCGCCATCGCAGTGCCGCTTGTGCTGCTCGCCTCCGGGCGCTGGCGCATCACGGCGGGATGGGTGATCACGATGGGGCTGCTTGGGATTGCGTCTTTGATTGCGGTTGGAACGCAGGGCGTCGGCGACTACCGGGGCCTCCTCGCCGAAGCCCAGGGCGTGGTCAACAACCGCTTCTTCACCTGGGCCTACGTCGTCGGGCCCGGCCCCGCGAGCTACGCGGTCGAGGCAGTCGTAATCGCGCTGGGTGTCGCGGCCGCGTACCTCAACCGGCGCGCCGGCCTCGCGCGCCTGATCGCCCTGGGCCTGCTTGTATCGATGATGTCTGCAACCTACTGGCACCTCCAGGATTTCGCGATTCTCGTCGGCGCGGCGTGGCTTTTCATCCGTGACCAGCCGCCCGTCTGGCAGCGAGCGTGGCTGGCCGTCGTGGCCGTGACAGCGGAGCTCGCCTGGCCGCTCGGACCGCTGCCGATACTTCTCGCCGTGGCGGTGTGGCTCGCGATGATCGCGGTTCCACGGACCGCGCCCGACCGAGCACAGACGGCTGGGGCGTGAAGGCTGCCGACGTCCGGGTCGCCCATGCGCGGCTGTTCGTTGCGTCCGCCGCGGTGATCGTCTGCGCGGCCATCATGTTGCTGGCCCGGGGTTTCACCTTCTACTTCGACGAGTGGACGTTCATCTTGCCCGCCGACACGGGCTTCGCCTTCATCCTCCAACCTCACAACGAGCACCCTGTGATGCTCACGCGGCTCATCTACTGGGTGCTTCTCAACACCGTGGGCATGCGCAGCTACGTCCCGTACATGGCCGTGCTGCTCGCGCTCCACGCCACGAGCGGTGTCCTGCTGTTCGAGTTGGTTCGGCGTCGCGCCGGGGACGCGGTCGCCATCGCGGCGGCCATCCTCTTACTGGTGCTGGGAGCGGCCTGGGAGAACTTGCTGTGGGCTTTTCAGATGGCCTTCGTCGGGTCGGTGGCGTGCGGCCTGGGGGCGCTGTTGCTCATGGACACGGGTCACCGCATGTGGTTGGTCATGGTGCTTCTCTTCGGCTCGCTCATGTTCTCGGGCATCGGCCTCTTCTTCTGGCTGGCGGCCGCGGTCTGGCTCCTGCTCACCCCCGCTCGCCGCCGAGACCTCGTGTGGCTGGCCCCGGTGGCCATCACATTCGCCGCCTGGTACCTCGCCTACGGGCACACAGGCGCGCCGCCCAAGCCACTGTCCCTGGCCGGCAACATCGCCCTGCTGCCTGCCTACGTGGTCTGGGGCATGGGCTCCGCCGTGGGCGGATTGATCGGCGAAGGTGGATGGATCGGCCTCCCCCTTCTTGCGCTCGGCATGGCAGCGGTGGCACTGGGCTGGCGGAGACGCCGGCCAGATGCGTTCGCGATCGCGATCGCAACCGCCCTGGTTGCCTTCTATGCCGTCACCGGGCTCAACCGCGCACAGCTCGGCTTCCAGCAGTCGGGCGCGGGCCGCTATGTGTACGAGGGGGCGGTGCTCTGGCTCCTGCTGCTGGCCGACGCCGCACGCGAGCTGCCCTGGCGCGGCACCTGGCGGCCCGCGCTCATCGCCTGCGTCTTCCTCGCCTGCTTCAACAGCGGCGTGCTCCTGTACGCCTATTCGGCGGCCAAAACGGTTCAGATGCAGCGGGAGACGGCCGACCTCCAGGCCCTGGCCGCAGCCAGAACCAACCCATGCCTCGATCCCAGTGCCTCGGCCGATCCGCTGGTGATGCCCCAGGTGACCAGCCCAGTGGACTACTACCGCGCGGTGGACCGCTACGGGGACCCGGTGGCCGGCAGCCTGCGGCTGGGGGGCACCGACCTCGATCGAGCCCTGGCCAACCTGCTGACGCCCGGGTGCGCGTGAGCAGGGTGGCCGCATAGCGGCGACTTCTACACTTGATTCACATGGCAGCCGGCGACTTCGACGTTGTGATCCTGGGAGGGGGGATGGGCGGTTATCCAGCCGCGATCCGAGCTTCCCAGCTTGGGCTCAAGGTCGCCCTGGTGGAGGCGGACAAGCTCGGCGGCACCTGCCTCCACATCGGCTGCATCCCCACCAAGGCCCTCCTGGAGTCGTCTGAGCTCTACCACCGCGTCTCGGCTCGAGGGGCTGAGTTCGGGGTCAACGCCGACAGGGTCACCTTCGATTACCCGCGTATCGCCACGAGGCGGGACGCCGTGGTGAACCAGCTCTACAAGGGCGTTCAGTTCCTCATGAAGAAGAACAAGATCGAGGTGATCGCCGGGAGCGGGCGGCTTCGCGACAAGAACACCGTTGCGGTCGGGAACATGGCGGTCAAGGCGCCGCATGTCATCGTCGCGTCCGGGTCCGTCGTGAAGCCGCTGCCGGGGATCGAGTTCGACGGCGAATACATCATCTCGTCTGACCACGCCACCCTCGCCACGAAGGTGCCGGAGTCGATCTGCATCATCGGAGCGGGCGCGGTCGGTGTCGAGTTCGCGACCCTCTACAACCAGCTCGGCGTCAAGGTCACGCTGCTCGAGGCCCTCGATCGCCTCGTCCCGCTCGAAGACGAAGAGGTCTCCAAGGAGATGCTCAGCGCCTTCAAGAAAGCAGGCATCGACTGCCGGGTCGGCGTTCGCGTCAAGGGCGCGAAGAAAGCCCGCGATGGGGTCAGCGTCGATACCGAGCAAGGCGAGGTGTGGGCTCGCCAGCTGATGGTCGCGGTGGGTCGAGCGCCGCGCTCGAAGGACATCGGCCTCGAGCAGGTCGGCGTGACGACCCATCCGAACGGCTTCATCAAGGTCGACGAATGGATGCGTACGTCGGTCGATTCGATCCACGCCATCGGCGATGTTGTCGGCGGCTTCCTGCTTGCGCACGCGGCGTCTCATGAAGGCATCACCGCATCCGAGGACATCGCGGGCCAGCAGCTGGCGCCGATGGACCAGGACCTGGTCACGCGCTGCACCTACTCACATCCCCAGATCGCATCGGTCGGATTGACGGAGAAGCAGGCCCGGGACAAGGGCCTCGAGGTCAAGATCGGCAAGTTTCCATTCACAGCCCTCGGCCGCGCGATCATCCACGGCGAGACCGGCGGGTTCGCGAAGATGGTCGCGGACGCCAAGACGGGTAGGCTGCTCGGCGCGCACGTCGTGGGCCCGAACGCCACCGAGCTCATCGCCGAGCCCGCCCTCACTCAGCTCTTCCAGGGCGACGCGTGGGAGCTTGGCCGCAACATCCATCCGCACCCGACGCTGAGCGAGGCGGTGATGGAGGCGGCGATGGCTGTCGACGGGCACGCCATCCACATCTAGGTGGCAACTACCAAACCGCGAGAGCAGGCCAAGCAGGAAGAGCCCGAGTTCAAGCCCGAGTGGCGCTTCCAGCAGCCGGTGGCGTGGCGCGACACCGACCTCGATGAGAAGACGCTCAAGGAGTGGTTCTACTTCATGCTGCTCGGGCGGCAGATCGACTACCGCTTCCAGGCCCTGAACAGGCAGGGCCGGGCGCCGTTCATCATCTCGTGCGCCGGACACGAAGCTGCGCAGATAGGCGTGAGCTGGCCGCTGAAACCGAAGTACGACTGGGTCTCGCCCTACTACCGCGACGTCGTGCTCTGTATGCGCATGGGTGTGACGCCGCTCGACCTCATGCTCTCGGTGCTCGCGAAGCCGGCCGACCCCGCGTCGGGTGGCAAGCAGACGCCGGGCCACTTCTCGGACACGCGCCTCAACATCATTTCGGGGGGCTCGCCGGTGGCGACGCAGATGGTCCACGGCGCGGGCGTCGCGTATGCGCTGAAGATGGACGGCACCGACAAGGTCGTAATGACGAACTACGGCGAGGGCGCCGGCTCCGAAGGCGACACCCACGAGGCCTTCAACTTCGCCGCCATCTACAGGCTGCCGGAGATCTTCGTTTGCGAGAACAACGGCTTCGCCATCTCGACTCCGTTCAACAAGGAGTACGCGATCGAGCACGTGGCCCAACGTGCGGCGGGGTACGGATTCCCGGGTGTGACTGTCGATGGTCGCGACCCTGTCACCTGCTACGTGGTCGCGTCCGAGGCTGTTGCGCGGGCACGCGCCGGCCAGGGCCCGACGCTGATCGAATGCCTGGTCGACCGCCTCGGGGCACATTCATCTGAGGACGATCAGCGCCGCTACCGCACGCAGGAAGAGATTGACCAGCTTGCGCTGAACGATGGCCTCGAGCGATTCAAGAAACGCCTGCTCGAAGAGGGCGTTCTCGGCGCCAAGGATGTCGAGACCTTTGAAGAGAGGGTGAAGGACGAGGTCACCGAGGCAACGCGGCTCGGCATGGAGTCCCCGGACGCGCCGGCCGAGAACGCAGTGACCAACGTCTACGGACTGGACGTACCCAAGGCTATCGACCCGGCCGCTGGGGTCGAGACCGAGGAGATGAACATGGTCGGGGCGCTGCGCTCATGCCTTACCGAGGAGATGGAACGCGACGAGCGCGTGATGGTGCTCGGAGAGGACGTGGGCCAGAAAGGCGGCGTGTTCCTGGTCACTGACGGCCTGCGCAAGCGGTTCGGCGAGGCTCGCGTGGTCGACTCGCCACTTGCCGAGTCCTCGATCGCCGGTCTCGGGCTCGGTCTCGCGCTGGCAGGCAAGCGGCCGGTGGCGGAGATGCAGTTCGCCGACTTCGCACACATGGCGTTCAACCAGATCACCAACGAGATCGCCAAGTTCCGCTACCGCAGCGACGGCGACTGGTCGGTGCCGATGGTCATCCGAGCTCCGTTCGGAGGCCACGCGCACGGCGCGCTTTATCACTCTCAGTCGATCGAGGCGCGCTTCGCAACGCCGGGGCTCAAGATCGTCATCCCATCGAGCCCTTACGAGGCGAAGGGACTGCTGCTTGCCTCGATCCGAGACCCCGACCCTGTGTTGTTTTTCGAGCACAAGCGGCTGTACCGGATGTTCAAGGAGCCCGTTCCCAAAGGCGAATACCTGATCCCGCTGCAGGTGGCCCGCACCGCTCGCGAAGGCGGCGACGTCTCGGTCTTCTGCTACGGGCTCATGGTCCGGTACGCGCTCGAGGCGGCCAAAGTGCTTGAAGGCGAGGGCGTTGACGTCGAGGTCGTCGACCTGCGGACCGTCTACCCGCTGGACCGCGAGGCGATCATCGCGTCGGCGCGCAAGACGGGTAAGAGCCTGGTGCTCTACGAGGACAACTTCAGCGTCTCGGTCGGCTCGGAGGTGGCAGCGATCATTGCGGACGAGGCCTGGCGGTGGCTCGACGCGCCGGTAAAGCGACTCGGCGGCCTCGACGTGCCGGCGATTCCGTACGCGCCGGCTATGGAAGAGGCGTTCATGCCGAACCCCGAGAAGATCGCGAAGGCTCTGCGGGAGCTGGCTGCGTTCTAGCCATGGCTGGAAAGACGACCCGCGTGGTCATGCCGCAGCTGGGGGAGTCGGTTCACGAAGGGACCATCTCGCGCTGGCTGGTGAAGCCCGGCGACAAGGTGGTCGAGTTCGAGCCCATGCTCGAGGTCGACACGGACAAGGTAAGCGCGGAGGTGCCGTCGCCGGTAAGCGGGGTGTTGAAGGAGATCCTGGCCAAGGAGGGGCAGACAGTGCAGGCCGGCGCCGAGATCGCCGTGGTCGAGGTCGGTGCGGACGGCGCAGGGACCGCCACGCCAGAGGAACCCGCCCCGGCTCAGAAGGTCCCCGCCCCGACGCCGGCGCCGGAGGCACACGCCGAGCCGGCACCTACGGCAGTCCCCCAGCAAGCGCCGGCGCCGGCTCCCGCAGCTCCACAGGCGAGCGCCCCGGCACCAGTCATGGAAAGCGGCGAGCATCGCTATTCACCGGCGGTCCAGATGCAGGCAACCGAGCTGGGCGTCGACCTTTCCAACGTCCGCGGCACCGGCATCGGCGGCCGGGTGACGAAGAAGGACGTCGAGCAGTTCGCCGCTGCGGCCAAGGCCGCGCCTCCCCCTGGCCCAGCTCCCGCCGCCGCGGCGCCAAGCGAAGGCGACCAGGTCGTTCAGCTGACCCGTGTCCGGCGACTGATCGCCGAGAACATGGTCCGCTCGAAAACGACCATCCCGCACGCCTGGCAGACGCAGGAAGCGGACATGTCAGGCGTGGTCGCCAATCGCAACGCCAACAAAGCCGCCTTCCAGAAGCAGGAAGGCTTCTCGCTCACCTACCTGCCTTACGTAATGGCGGCCACCGTCTCAGCGCTGCGCGAGAACCCCGAGGTCAACTCGACCTTCAACGAAACCGAGCTGATCATCCATCGCGACATCAACCTCGGAGTCTCGGTCGGGCTCGAGGACACGCTCGTGGTCCCGGTGATCAGGCGCGCCGATGGTCTTTCCATCGCGGGGCTCGCCCGCGCCGTCAACGACCTCGCCAACCGCGCGCGCAACAAGCAGTTGAAGGCTGACGACCTGAGCGGCGGCACGTTCACCGTCAACAACTCCGGGACGTTCGGCACGCTGTTCAGCTACTCGGTCATCAACCCGGGCCAGGCCGGCATCCTCACCATGGAGGCCATCGTCGAGCGGCCGATGGCCGTGAACGGGATGATCGGGATCAAGCCGATGATGTATCTCTGCTTCTCGTTCGACCACCGGGTGCTCGACGGGTTGAAGGCGGCCCGATTCTTGACCTCGTGCCGCAAGTGGCTCGAATCGGTGACGGTGGATCTGCCGGTCTACTAGGGCGCTTCAGTCACGCTCGATGGCGAGGATGCTGATGAAGAAGCTGGCGAAGATCGTCTGGGTTCCCAACGCCAGCAGGACGACGGCGGGGATCACCTCGCGCATCGTCGTGGACGGGTTCAGGTTTCCGAATCCAACCGACTGCCAGCTCACCACGGCCACCACCAGCGCCACGAGGCCACCCAGCGCCATCAGCGCCCCAACAAGTAGCCCCACCTCCAGCGTGATGTAACGAAGCAGCGCCTGCAGCATCGGGTGCGGCGGGTGGAAACCCTCGCGGATCGCGAACATCTTGGTGAAGACGGCGAACAGGACCAGCTGGTACCCGAGCAAGGCGAGGAAGCCGGCGACCAGCAACGTGTGGATGTCGAGCCGCACGCCGCCGATGCGCAGCGGGCCCGCGACTAGAAGCGCGGACAGGATGAGGCCGCCCGCGAGGAGCGTCAGGCCGGGATAGAGGAACAGCCAACGCGGGCTGAACAGCAGCATGAAGCGCAGGTGACGCCAGCCGTCGCGCCAGGTGCGCAGGTGAGGCGGCCGCGAGCGCCCATCCGGATGGAGCACGACCGGCGCCTCGGTGATTCGCATTCCCTTCAGCGAAGCCTTGATCACCATCTCGCTCGCGAACTCCATGCCGGTCGCGCGCAGCCGCATGCGCTGGTATGCGTCCTTGGTGAAGGCGCGAAGGCCGCAGTGGGTATCGCCGACCGGCGCGTGGAAGAAGACCCTGCTGATGCCGGTGAGGACTGGGTTGCCGAACCACCTGTGTGACCACGGCATCGCGCCCGGCTCGATTCCGCCCAGGAAGCGATTACCGACCACCAGGTCGTAGCCCTCACGCAGCTTGTCGATCAGTGGACCGATGGCCGCGAAGTCGTAGCTGGCGTCGGCGTCACCCATGACTACGTACCGGCCCTGTGCAGCGTCGATGCCGCCGATGAGAGCGCTGCCATAACCCTTGCGCTGAACGTCCACCACCCTCGCGCCGAGCTCGCGCGCGATCAGTTGGGAGCCGTCGACGCTGCCGTTGTCGGCGACGATGATCTCGGCGGAGTATCCGCCCTTTTCGATCGCTTCGCGCGCCTTCGCGATGCAGATGGCCAGCGTCTCGACCTCGTTGAGGCAGGGCATGACGATCGACACCTCGACCGCCGCCCGCGCGTCATCGCGTCGTCTGGCAGGACGCTGCGCGACCTTCATTGCGCTAGAGGGTAACGGTGGCGCCCGCAGCCAGCTTGCTGTTTGGGCTGAAAAACAAGTGATGCAATATGGAGCCTATGGCCGGATTTGTTCCGGCCGTCACCAGGCGCCCCACCTGCCAGACGCCACCCGGCGTGGCCGAGGACGGGCGTTGGCCCGCGGAGGGGACAACTGCCTCGCCGCGCTAAAAAGAAGTGACCCCGACGGATCGCCTCTCGAGAGCTGGTACCGGTCTTGCGACCTGTTCCTGCCCTCTCGAACGTTTCCCTCGGGGCCGTTGCCAACACTAGGGCCGCCTAGAGATCCACGCAACCCCGAAAGTCAGTTCGCCGCCAAGCCACCATCCGTAGCCTGGCCTCCCCACCAGTGGGGAGGTTGTCGCTGCCCGCAGGGCACTGCCGGGTGGGGATGCCGGCGCTACACGTAGTCGATCATTCGACCGCCGTCGACGACGATGTCCTGCCCGGTGACGAGGTCGTTCTCGACAAGCGCCATCACCGCCTGCGCCACGTGATCCGGCGTCGCGACAGCTTTCAGCGGCGTGCGCTCGGCAGTCGTCGATTCCAGAGCCGCGGCGGCGTCCTCGCCAAACCGCTTTCGAAACCAGGGGCTCGACACCAGCCCCGGCGACACCGAGTTGACGCGGACATCCGGAGCCAGCGCGAGCGCGAGCGCGCGCGTCAGTTGCAGGACCCCCGCCTTCGACACACCATAAGCGATCGACGACCCAGCGGCGCGATAGCCGGCGACGGAGGCCACGCTCACGATCACTCCTCTGGATTCGCGCAGGTGAGGCGCCGCCGCGCGACAGCAGAAGAAAGTGCCCTTCAGGTTCACGCTCAGGATCTCGTTCCACACCTCGTCGGTGAGAGCGTCCAGGTTTGCATGCGGGATGAAGTGCGTCGTGCCGGCGTTGTTGATGAGTATGTCGAGACGGCCGAACCGGCTCACGGTGTCGTCG
>DASPYG010000033.1:0-5840 GCA_035636885.1 Candidatus Nitrosopolaris sp. | reverse complement strand
CGGCTCAGGAAGCAATGACGAGCCGTCGAGCTGACCTGGCGTTAGATCGGAGCTGATCTCCAGGATGGCCAATGGGTTCCCGCGCGCGGCGGCGACGACCTGATCCGCAACGCCGGTACGGAGAACACCAGGGACCGCGGTGGACAGCAGGTCTCGCGCCTCGGCGTCCGGGATGCCGGCGAGATTAAGGGCAGGTAGTCCGGTGAAGATCTTTGAAAATTCCGCCTCCTCCCTTGTCGCGAAGAGTATCGCGATACGGTCCGCGTAGAGCCGGCGGGCCACGAACGCGAGCAGTGCCGCTGACTCGCGATCAAGCCATTGCGCGTCATCGACCGCACAGAGGATCGGTTGATCGACGGCGGCCATGTCGAGCAAAGTCAAGCTGGCAAGTCCGATCTGGAATCGATCGGGAGGGGCGCCCCCGGCGAGTCCAAATGCCGATGCCAACGCGTCGCGCTGGGGCGGAGGCAGCTGATCAATACGTGGAAGGAAGGGGATGAGGAGCTGATGAACCCCTGCATAGCTCAGTTCCAGTTCTGACTCAATACCGGTTGCTCGCGCAAGTCGAAAATCCGTCGCTGACTCGATGACATAGTCGAGAAGGGCGGTTTTGCCAATTCCCGGCTCGCCGTAGAGAACCAGTGTTCCGCTGCGTCCGTTCCGCACGGCGTCGAGCAGGGCGCTAAGAGCTGCCTTCTCTAGTCTGCGATTGAGGAGCGCGGGCCTGGGGGCGGCGCGGATGGTGTCGCTCGCTACTGGCCTGCCCGGCTCGGTCGCACCCAACGCAAACCCCTCCTATCACATGGTAGTCCGAGTTGCAGGAGCTTTCCAGCGGTCTCGAGCCCGAGATCGTGCGGCGCGGTTCGCCGTAGCGCAGAATAGTCGCGAGGAGAAGGGGTCCTGGTGCTGATCGGACGCGAGAGTGAGATTGCTCAGCTTGAGGTCGCCCTTGGCCAGGCGGTCGAGCACGGAGGCGCTCTGCTGATTAGCGGCCCGCCGGGCATCGGGAAAACTTCACTGCTCAACGCTGCCGCGGATGAGGCCCGGACGCGCGGCTACAAGGTACTCGCGGTGACCGGTCTGGAATGCGAGTCTCAGGTTCCTTACGCCGGGCTGCATCAGCTTCTGCAAAGCGTACTGGCTTTAGCTGATAAGCTCCCGAAACCTCAAAAGGCGGCCTTGCTGACGGCGCTCGGCATGAGCATGGAATCAGCCCCGGAAATGTTCCTTGTGGCGCTGGCCACGCTCAATATCATCGACGAGGCGGCGGGTGAACGGCCGATCGTGCTGGTCGCGGACGACTTTCAATGGCTCGACCAGCCGACCGCCTCGGTCCTCACCTTCATCGCCCGCCGGCTCGAATCAACCAACATTGTGCTTATCATCGGGTTGCGCGAGGGCTTCGAGACCCCGCTGCAATCCGCGCATCTGTCGGAGATTCATGTCGGACCTCTAAGCGAAACGGCCTCCGTAGCGCTCCTCTATTCGGTTGCCCAGGATCTGGAGCATCTTATCCGCCGCCAGATTCTGGCGAAGGCACTTGGCAACCCGCTGGCGCTCGTTGAGCTGCCGCGTGCCTTGAGCGAGCCTTCCCTTGACGACTGGCAGACGCCGACCGGGCAGGAAACCTTGCCGTTGACCGACCGGCTCGAGCGTACGTTTTCTTCCCAGGCCGCACGACTTCCCAAGGGCACCCAATTAGCGCTGCTTCTCGCCGCGGTGGACGACGCGCCCAGCCTTAGTGAGGTGGTGGGAGCTGCTCGCATACGGGGGGGCGGCGAGGTGTTGGTCGATGTTCTGGAACCGGCGCTCGACTCGGACTTGATCTCGATCGCTGGCGGCACGATTCGTTTTCGCCATCCGCTGATCAGATCTGCGCTGGATCAGGCAGCAACTCCTACACAGCGGCGGGCCGCCCACAGCGCGCTGGCCCAGGTCGTCGCGGATCCGGACCGCCACGCCTGGCATCGCGCCGCATCAGTGCTCGGCACGGATGAGGGCGCCGCGGCGGATCTCGAGGCAACCGCCGCTCGAGCGCAGGGTCGAGGCGCCACCACGATCGCGCTGAGCGCTCAAGAACTGGCCGCCTCATTGACCCCGGACGGCGCAGTCCGGGCGCGCCGGCTTCTGGCTGCGGCCGAGATGGCGTTTCAGCTGGGAGAACCGGCGGTCGTGCGTCGGCTCCTCGATGCCGCCGCTAAATTGGAGCTCACGCCGCACGACGTCGCGCGAATGACCTGGTTGCGCGAGATCTTCCACGACGGCATGCCGGGCGACCCGCTCGCAATCACAAAGCTGGTCGCCATTGCCCGCGAGGCAGCAGCCCAGAGTGACCGTAACCTGGCGCTCAATCTCTTGCAGGGCGCCGCACGTCGCTGCTTTTGGGCCGATCCGGGTCTTAGAGCAAGAACGCTCGTCGTTGAGGCAGTGGAACAGATCGGCGGTGATGAGTTGGATCCGCGGGTCCTGGAGATCCTTTCGTTCGCCGCACCGGTGGAAACTGGAGCGCGCGTTTCGCTCGCGGTGGCTAAGGCTGCTCAACCTGAAACCGCCGACCCATTCCAAACGCAGTTGCTCGGATTCGCCGCCTCCGCAGCCGGTGACTACGGACAAGGGATGGAGCTATTGAACCGTGCGGCTTCCGGACTTCGAGCTCAGGGCCGGCTCGGTCTGCTCGCCCAGCTTCTTGTCGCTCGCGCTTGGGATGCAATCGTTCTCGGTCAGTTCGGCGATGCTATCCGCGACGCCGATGAAGGCAACCGCCTGGCGATTGAAACGGAGCAATCGATTTTTATCGCCCAAAGTCAAACCGCGCGCGCACTTTTGCTGGGCTTGCGCGGTGAAGACCAGCTTGCCCAGCAGCTCATCACTGACGCAGCCGAGCCGTTAAGGGCGCTCAGGCCATCAATCATTTTGGCCGCCGCAGAGCTCGCTCGCGGCCTCACCGCCATGACCGTCGGTCGCTACTCTGATGCGTTCGACCATTTCGCTCGCATGTTTGACCCCGACGATATGGCTTTCAGCGAGTACGAGTCGTGTTTGGCCGTGGGCTACGTGATTGAGTCCGCGGTTCGCGCCGACCGGCGCAAAGAAGCGAGCCAGATCATGGTCAAGCTAGAAGCACTAGGCAAGCGAACACCTGCACCACTACTCCACGTCGGCCTCCGATACGCACGTGCGGTGCTTGCCCACGAGTCAGAGGCTGAGAACCTGTACCAAATCGCCCTTCACGCTGAGCCGAAATGGCCGTTTGACTACGCGCGGCTTCAGCTGTCGTACGGCGCCTGGCTCCGAAGGCAGCGCCGGATCACCGAGTCGAGGCCGTACCTACGCGCAGCTCGTGATACGTTCGAGGCGCTCGGGGTGCACCCCTGGGCGGACAAAGCGCGTGTTGAGTTGCGGGCGTCTGGGGAAAGCATCGCCGAGCCAAGCAGCGCGCTTCGGCAGCCGCTATCGTCGCAGGAGCTGCAGATCGCCCAGATGGCGGCCACCGGACTTTCCAATCGCGAGATTGCTGACCGCCTATTCCTCTCGCATCGAACGGTGGGAGCGCACCTCTACCGCGTGTACCCGAAGCTCGGGATCGCTTCCCGATTCGAGCTCGCTCGGGCCCTGGCACCCCTCGAGCCCGCGCTGACTATGTAAGCGACCCGCTACTTATGGATTCGCGGCGGCCCGCCTATATATAGATAGTGGTATCGCCGCCGGCAGGGCCGGAGACGCGACGTCCGAGAAAGGTGGTCGGGAAGGTCGGCGTCACCTCGCGCACGCAATTGGCCCGCATCCCTCAGTTTGCTCGAGCCGGGCTGCACTAGGCATCCGACGGCCCGTGTCAGGCCATAAAGGGCATAAGCTCCGGGGCCATGGTTACAAAGGGGCGCATCATGTCGCGGTCCTCGTGCTCCAGGATGTGGCAGTGGTACATGTACCGGCCGCTATAGGTGGTAAAGCGAACGGCGATCTCGACGATCTCGTTGGGATTGACGCGGATGGTGTCCTTTAGTCCGCGCTCGTTGTCATCGATCGCGTGGCTGAGTTCGTCATCGGGGTCGCGTCCGACTATGACCGAGGCGGTTATGTCGAGGTCTTCGATGCCGGCGTCAGGGATCTGATAGCGCATCGGATGTCGCGCGAGGATTTGGAAGGGGTCGAGATGGACGTGGATAGGATGCGTGTCGCCTGTCAGGTTAATCAGCTGCCAGACTTCAAACTGGCCGAGCACTGGAAAAAACGTCGTCACGTCCTCGAAATGAGCGGCGACCGCGCGGTACCGGGTGATTCGCTCGCCAGTGGTGACGGTGACCAACGGTCCCGCATGGTCGTCCTCGACAATCCTGAGCTCGCGCATAGTGAGCATGTTGGCTTGGCCCTCGACCTCGCGCTCGACAAGCGCAATCGCTCTGCGCGGCGCATCCGCCAGCTCCTCCGGCGGCGGCGGCGCGTAGTCGGTGGCAAGCACCGTCGGAATGCTTCGCGATGCGCTCGGGCCCGGGATCACTCTGAAGCACATGGTCTGCGGAAAGGGGAGCAGTCCATCGAGACTGGCAGCTTCCAGCGCCCTCGCCGCGGGAAAAGAAGCGCCATCGAAAGGCGCCGAGGCGGTGTTGAGCAGGATGAGCTCGCTGCCGGGATCGAGGTCGGAGAAGTCGACAAGCAAATCGGCCCGCTCGGCTGACGCAAGAACGAGTCCGTCCGATGGCAGGCGGACGGGCGTCGGGAGCAGCCCATGATCGGTCCCTATTTGAGTGACTCGCTCGAGCTCGGAGTTGCCGTCGCGGAGCAGCACCAGCCGGTACGTGCGCGCGTTGGACCCGTTGATAACGCGAAGGCGGTAAGTGGCCGGCTGCACGTCGAGGATGGGCCACACTTTGCCGTTAACGACGGTAAACGGCGCGAAGGCTTCCATTACGTCCGGGTCGGTCTTGTGGACCAACTGTCCGGTCAGGCGTCCGCGGTCGTCGAGGTTGAAGTTGCGGTCCTGAATCAACAGCGGTACCTCGAACGGCGGACCTTCGGGTAAACCCAACTCGTGCTCGCGTTCATCTCGTACGATCCACAGGCCCGCCAGGCCGGCGTAAACGTCGAACTTGGTCACTCCCATCACGTGGTCGTGGTACCAGAGCAACGCCGCCCGTTGGTTCATGGGGTAGTGAAAGACCGCTGGTTGGCCGGGAGCAAACAGGTTCTCAGCCCACCCGTCAAACGATGCCGGGGTGAGACCACCGTGCAGATGCACCACCGCGTGGCCGGAAAGCGCGCCCGCACGTGGGTCGGGCGTGCCGCCGCTCAGGCCAGGCAGGCACTGAACAGGGACGTCGTCACTGTCGACGTGCTTGGGAGCAACCGTCTCTACCACCGGCAGCGGGCCTTCGAGTTCGTTGCGCCACTCCACCATCACAGGTTTTCCGCGCTCGGCCTCGATCGTCGGCCCGGGGACCGTCCCGTCGTAGCCCCAGATCCTCGACTCGGGCAGGTCACGGTGGAAGCGATGCGTCGCGGTACGGATCCGCACCGTGAGCTGACTCTGGTACTCTGCCGCGATCAGGCGCCGCGGCACCGGCAGGGCGTCAACGAATGGAGTCAGTGGCGCAGTTAACGGCTGAACCAACCCCTGACCACGAGCTGCTGACGCCGTCGTCACTTGTGGGTCTCTGCTCATTGCCTAGTTTCGAAATGGTAAGCGCTGTTCATGCGACCCCAGCGCACGGCGGGATTCGCTGACTTCCGCGACCTGGCCGCAGGCCATGCGCAACCACCAGTCGGGCTCGATCCCGAGCATGCGGTCCGTCGCTACCTGCAGCCATCGGTCGGCTCGCTCCGTCCGCTCTTCAGTCTGCGTC
>DASPYG010000032.1:0-13277 GCA_035636885.1 Candidatus Nitrosopolaris sp. | reverse complement strand
GCACGTCGTTCACACGCCGGATCTGTACGAAGGCAAAACGTTCACTGAGCTGGCCGACGGGGTTGGCTATGCCGAGCAGGTCGGCTTCGGCACCATCATCGAACGAGGCCGACTCGCCGCCGACGGCTTGCCCAACGAAATCGTCTATGCCGGCTTCTCGCTCGGCGTGCTGCCGGCCCAGATGCTGGCCCAGACCAAGCCTGGTGTGAAGGGAGCCTTGCTGTTTCACAGCTGCGTACCGACATCGGAGTTCGGCGGCTCGTGGCCGGAGGGCGTCCCGCTCCAGATCCACATGATGGACGCGGACGAGTGGGTTTTGCCGCCCAACGAAGACCTCGAAGTCGCGCGCGAGCTCGCCGAGACGGTAGAGGGCGCGGAGCTGTTTCTATACCCCGGCGACCGGCACCTCTTCGCCGACAGCAGCCTCCCCAGCTACACGCCGGAGGCGGCAGCGCTCCTGACGGAACGCGTGCTCGGCTTCCTCGACAAAATGGAGTAGCGGAGCTTCTAGGTCTTCGGGGTCAGCGCCTGGACCTCGGTCATCATCCGGCGCTGGAGGAAGTACGAGATCCCGTACACCCCTCCCGCCAGCGCGGACCCGACGATGATCGCCAGTGCGGCATGCACGGCTGAGTTGGGAATGGGCGAAAGGGCGACAGCGTCGTCGCCGATGATCGCCGCCACGGCCAGGGCGATCGGCGTGAGAACCGGAAGCCGCTGCAGCTGCCTCATGACCGGCGGCACGGGCGGCTCGACGCGCCCGACCATGCGCTGACCCATCACCCCCACCGACCTCACATGGCGGAGGTTGGGGGTGACCGTCAGGACGACGTTGACCTGGTTGCCGGGCACTTGCTTCAATTTCGCGGGCGGGACCAAAAACTGTTCGACGCCGCCCCGCGTCTGGATCATGAGCATCCCGAGACCCATCGACGTGCTGACCGAGCTGGCGCCCATGAGCTGGCCCTGCACGAGCTTGCCCTCCGCCTTGCGATCTTTCTGCGCGAGCCGGAAGGCCGGGGCGATGAAGCTCGCGAGCAAGGCGATTGGCAGCACCCACGCGACCGCCGCCGCGATCGCATCCGGCCAGCCGTAGAAGGGCGGCACCACGATCAGGATGGCCGCAATGACGACCAGACACCCCACCGCGATGCCGGCGGCTATGTATCCGAGGCGGACGACGAAATCAGGCGCGTACCCCTGCAGCATTCCGCCGGCCTGCACAAACCTCTCGCGCTGACGCCTTGTCTGCCCCCCCGATGCCGCGGGCGCAGCCTTGGGTTGGATCTTGCGCATCTGCTGGCGCACCTGGCGGACCTGCGCGCGCTTCTTGCCCACTACGTCGTGAGTGTATCCGGCTATATGGGGAACGTATCCGCGGCGGGATACGAGATGCGGCCGTTGTCGACGCGCGCGAAGGGCGTGACCACATGGAGAGATGGATACGACCTACCGGTTATGTGCCTCACCTCCACGCCGCGCACTGTGAGGGCGTCGGAGATTAGAGAGCGATGACAGCGCCAGGGCACGGCCTCGGCGCACATGATCGCTGTAGGGCGCTCGCGCGCCTTCTGCTCCAGGGTATCGAGAGCCGCACGGAACGCGTCCTCCTGCATGTAGTCGGCGTAGCCCCGGAAGCCCTCGTTGCGCCACCCCGTGTTTATGGAGTCAGGGCGTGCAGGGCGATGACCGCCGAGCTCCGGCATGTGCTCGTAGGCGATGCCGCGTTCCGGAAGCGAAACCCCGAGGGCCGCTTTCGCGAAGTGCGGCATGCGGCGCGACCCGGGCGCCGCGCGCACGTCGATGAGCAGCTCGACATGATTGAGGGCGAGCAGCTCGACGAGCTCATCGAGCGTTCTTGTCGAGTGCCCGATCGTCAGGACGATAGTTGCGAGGGGTCCACCGCGGGCACCAGAACCCGCTTCACGTACTGCGAGCCGTTGTAGGTGAAGGTGCCGGAGAAGAGAAACGCCGGCTCGTAGAAGCTGTGGTCTCCGGCCCATGCCAGCTCATAAACAAGCTCAGCGCTGGTCAGCCTCACCGTCGGCATCGGCGTTGCCGAGCCGTTGCCAGAGCTCGAGCTCGCGACCGCTGACCGCGCCGCCCGGTCGACCGAGATGATCCGGTAGTCGGCCGACTCGAGGTTGACCGGCAGCGGTCCCGTGGCCATCACCGGGCGTCCGCCCTCGAGCTGAACCTGGAGTCCATATTGCGTGCCGGTCGGGTCCACGAGATATACGAAGTGATAGCCGGGGACCGCGAGCTGGCGCCGATAGGTGACGTACGTGAGATTGCCCGCTTGATCGACCACCGCGACGTTCGGCCACGCGGGCGAAAGCTTGTGAGAGGAGAGGAATGCATCTGCAGTCGCTGTTGGGCTCGGGCCCTGGCTGGGCAGCCTGGACGGGTCGGGGGTGATCGTGTAGACAGGCTCGCGAGCGTTCGGACTGCTGGCAAGAATCTCGAGCGTGAACCCGTCGCCTGAATATCGCCCGAGCTCTCCCGGGTTCAGCTGCGTGGTCTGGGGTGAGGCGCCCACGGCGGTCCCGAACTTGTCCGCGTCGACCCCGGTTGGCTCCGCGAAGCGGAAGACGGGTGCGCTCGACACCGGAATATTCAATTGACCAGTCCAGACCAGCTGCACGGGGCCGTCGTACAGATTCACGGCTTTGTAGGTCGGGAGGGCCGTCAACGGGGGAGCGTTGCTGCCGCCTCGAGCGGCTGGCGCCGGCAGCGCGCCGAAGGCACCCGAGCCGCCATTGGACTGCGATGAGCCGCTCTGGTCGTGGATGGCAAGGCCTGATGTGGAGCTGGCGCCTCCGCCGAAATGCAAACCTCCGTGGGACAGGATGCCGACACCGATCGCGATAACCAGCACCACCGCAACCGCGGCTGCCGGCGCGGCGGGCACACGGCGAGCCCCGCCCACCAACCCGGCGACCGCGCCGCGTACGCGCTGCAGCAAAGGCCGCCTGACCTGAAGCTCAGCCCACAGGTGATCCTCGAAGCCGGCGCGCGGGCGCGTGGTCTGGAAGGCGTCGTCGAGCTGCCGTTGGAGCGCCTGGAGCTCGAGGTCCTCGTCGTCGTTCATGCCATCTGTTCCTTGGCCGACTCGCGCAGCGCCTTCAACGCCCGGTGGTACAGCATCTTGGCGGCGTCCTCGCTGCAGCTCATGAGCGTGCCGACCTCCTCGAAGCTCAGGCCCGAGTGTCGCAGCGAGATGGCATCGCGCTGTCGCTCGGGCAGTCGGGCCACATGGAGCAGCAGGGCTTTGTACTGAATGCGTTCCTCCGCCATCCCGGCGGGATCCTCCTCGCTCATCGGCTGGTGCTCGATGGTTCGCCGCAGCCGCTCCCGCCGGCCATGGGCGCGGAAGTGGTCGAGGGTAGCGTTCCTCGCGATCCGAAACAGCCATGCCGCTGGCGTCGTGTTGCGCGTTTCGAACCGTCCGTAGGCCTGGTAGGCGTTCATGAAGACCTGCGCCGTGATGTCCTCCGCGTCGGCCGAGCTCGTGACCTGCGCGCGGACGTAGGCGTAGATCCGAGTGAGGAACTCCCGATAGAGGTCCTCGAACGGCGGCCGATCGGCAAGCACGGCCGAATCGTATTGGTACGCATCCCCAGATGAGCCAACGCCCCCCACGGGGCTCGTGTAACGCTAAGCCGTGGCGTAAGAGTTGAGCATCGGAGCGATCTCCACCGGCCGGTTCGTGAAGATCGAATCCGGACGGCAGACCTGGCACCAGGCAACTGCCGCTTCATCATCCACGGTCCACACCCCGACAGCGCCGCCTGCGGAGTGGATCTCCTTGACGAGCTGCGGGTCCGTGGCGCCCCAGTGTGGTGAGTAGATGTCGGCTCCCGCCTCGCGCATGATCCGCGCCGGGTCGATGGGCCGCGCGCCTTCCAGCACGCCCAGCTGCAGCTTCGGCTCCATCTCCCTCAGCTGGCGGATCGAGGGGTGATGAAAGGACATCACCGCGCACTCCGAGACCGCCCCGAGCTGGCGCAGCATGGCCACGAGCTTGTCCTCGAGGCCCGGGTACTGGATGGGGACCTGCTTGATCTCGATGACCAGGCCCACCCTCCCGATGGCGAGCTCGATGACCTCCTGGAGCAGCGGGATGTGCTCACCCTCGCCGGCATCGAGCCGGCGAAGCTCGGCCGACGTGTGATCGCGGACCATGCCCGTGCCGTTGGTGGTGCGCTCCAGCGTGTGGTCGTGGATGACCACGAGCCGGCCGTCGGAAGAGAGGTGCACATCGCACTCGACGAGGTCGCAGCCTGAGCTGATCGCCGACCGGAACGACCGCATGGTGTTCTCGGGGTGCTGCGCCGGATTGCCGCGATGCCCGCCGATGAGGGGGCGGCCGTCGTCGTGAGCTGCCTCGTAACGATCGCGGATGGATTGAGTCAAGGCGCCGGAAAGTCTAACCGCGCCCGCGTGCTTTTCCGGCGGCCCGCTTGTCTATAGTGCTGATGATGACCGCCCCCGCTAAAACCATTGGTGAACTCCGATCTTCAGGCCACGTGCGGGAGAGCGTCAAGCAGGAGATGCGACGAAACCTGCTGGTGCGCCTCCGCAGCGGCGAACCGCTGCTCCCCGGCATCGTCGGCTACGACGACACCGTGCTGCCGCAGCTCGCCAACGCGGTGATCTCCGGTCACGACGTGATCATGCTCGGCGAACGCGGCCAGGCGAAGAGCCGCATCATGCGCTCGCTCATCAATTTCCTCGACCCGCAGGTCCCAGCCATAGCCGGCTGCGAGATCAACGACCACCCCTACGCCCCTATCTGCAGGCGCTGCCTCGACCTGGTCGCGAAGAGCGGTGACAAGGTCGAGGTCACGTGGATCGATCGCGACGAACGGTACGGCGAGAAGCTCGCCACCCCGGACATCTCCATCGCCGACCTGATCGGAGAGGTCGACCCCATCAAGGTCGCGGAGGGCCGCTATCTCGCCGACGAGCTGACCATCCATTACGGCCTCCTGCCGCGCACCAATCGGGGGATCTTCGGAATCAACGAGCTGCCCGACCTCGCCGAGCGGATTCAGGTCGGCCTCCTCAACATCATGGAAGAGAAGGACGTGCAGATCCGCGGATACCGCGTGCGGCTGCCGCTCGATCTATTCGTCATCGCCAGCGCCAACCCCGAGGACTACACGTCGCGCGGTCGCATCATCACGCCGCTGAAGGACCGCTTTGGGTCGCAGGTGCGCACGCACTATCCGCTGAGCATCGGCGAAGAGATGCAGATCATGGAGGCCGAGCGGCACTCGGTCCCCGAAGATTTCGAGCTCATCTTCCCGAGCTTCATGAAAGAGATCGTTGCCGAGCTCACGCACCTCGCGCGCCGCAGCCCGCACATCTCTCAGTCGTCAGGGGTTTCGGTGCGCATGTCCATCGCGAACTTCGAGAACCTCGCAAGCAACTCGGTGCGACGCGCGGCGCGGTTGGGCGAGACGTTGGCGGTGCCGCGCATCACAGACCTCGCCTACCTCACGTCATCGACTGCCGGCCGTGTCGAGATAGAGGCGCTCGATGAAGGCAAGGAAGAGCAGGTGCTCTCGCGACTGGAACGCGGCGCGATCAGTGCAGTGTTCAGCCGCCACTTCTCCGCTGCGCAGTTCGACGGCATCGTCGCGCGGTTCGAGGACGGGGCGATGCTCGAGGTCGGCGAAGGCATCCCCGCACGGACTTATACGCGCGCGATCGGCGAGCTGCCGGAAATCGCGACCGCGCTGAAGAAGCTCTCGCTGCCGGACCGCCCGGAGGTGCGCGCGTCGGTCATCGAGTTCCTGCTCGAGGGCCTGCATCTGAACAAGCGCCTGAACAAAGACGAGGTGGAAGGCCGAGCCGTTTATCGGCGCTGACCCCATTTCCCCGCGGAGAGAGGGTTGGGGGACGGGCGTGGATTGCCCTCTACCGCTGGACGGCGTAGATCCAGGTGAAGGCGATGACCAGCCCCACCACCAGTAGAAAGAAGAGGAGCTCGACCCTGATCGCCAGCCGCACCAGCCGCCGCGCTCGTCGGGTGCGCGCGCCGCACCGCTCGCAGTAAGCAGCATTCGGGACCAGCTCGGCCCCACACGCGTCGCAGGCGGCCTGGGTCTGCTGCATGGAGTTGAGTATGTACATTTCCCTTATTGGAACTCCAAGAGGAACTTTCCCCTTCAGACGCCGTCCTACTCATGAGCTCGGTGCCCGAGCGCATCGGCGACCTCGTCTACGGCCTCGATGAGGCGCGGCTGCGGTACCGCCACGGGCCGGCCTTCCCAACGCTCGGCGGCCTGATCGGCCACCTTCTCGAGTCCGGGTCGAAGGTCGATGGGCTCCTCCGCCATGTCCACCTGGACGGCATGGCGGCCGCCGACGTGCGCGCCACGATCGACCCCAGCCACGACCACGAGCTCGACCGGCCGCTGCAGGAGGCCCTCGAGGACTTCGCGCGCGTGCGCCGGCGCACGGTCGATCTCCTTCACGGCTGGGGCAAGACTGAGTGGGAAAGAACGATCACCGATCCCCGTGGGGGCACGTTCACGCTGCTCGAGGTGTGCCGGCTCGTCACCCGCCACGAGATGGCCCACATCGCGCAGATCCGCAACCTGACCGCGCTGCTGCCCGACCCCGAGGACCTCGGCCCGCTGCAGCCACAGGACATGACGCCGTGACCGACGAGCAGGCCGCAGCGGCACCGCCGCCCGCGTCCGACCGGCCGCCCAAGACCGGACGCTCGCGCCGCAAGCGCAAGTCGGGAAAGTCGGAGGGCCGCTCCGCCCAGTACTGGATGGTGGTCAGCTCGCCGGAGAACTTCCGCAAGACTCGCGAGCTCGGCTTCACGATCCAGGGCCTGAAGAGCCGGCACCGCCGCCGCGTCGAGACGATGCGCGTGGGCGACCGGCTCCTCTATTACGTCACCGGGCGGATGGCGTTTTCGGCGACCGTGACGGTGGCTTCGCCGATGTACGAGGACCACACCCCCACCTGGCGCACGGCGCGTCGCGACGAGGACTATCCATGGCGCGTGCACATCCGGCCCGACATCGTCCTGGACGATCCCGATTGGGTGCCCGCGAAGGAGCTCGCCTACCGACTCGACTACGTCCGGAAGTGGCCACCCGAGCACTGGACGCTTGCGTTCCAGGGCCACATCCACGCCCTACCTCGGAACGACTTTGGAATCATCGAGGACGAGATCGCGAGAAGCGCGCGGCAGAAGCGATCCCTCGCGGGCTGATGAACCGCTTAGCGGAGCTCTATACCTTTCATTTCAAGAGCGAACGGCGAGAGCGCCTGTTTCTCGCCTCCCTCGGGTTCACGCTCACGTTCGGCCTCGTCCGAGCGATGACGTACACGATCCGAATCGGGATCGGGCCATTTCAGAACGTGACCGCGGGCGGCCTACACATCCATCACCTGGTTTGGGGAATCCTGCTTCTGCTGGTGGTCGGTTACCTGTGGCTCATCCAGGTAGGCACCGGCCAGTCTCAACAAGCCGGCTGGTTCTCACGGGTTACGGCCCTCGCCTACGGAGTCGCCGCCGCGCTCACGTTGGACGAGTTCGCGCTCTGGCTGAACCTGGCCGATGTCTACTGGTCCAAGCTCGGCCGCCAGAGCATCGACGCCGTGGTGATCTTCGGCTCGGTGCTTTCGACTGGGGTCTGGGGCGGGCCTTTTCTGCACGGGGTCGCCAGAGAGCTCGTCTACATCCTTCGCCGCCCTGTCACAAAACAGGGGTAGGTGGTGCTTGGTGATTGATGGCGGCTCATCTCGAAGCGGTCCCTGAAGGCAGAGCCGGCTTGGTGAAGTCCCGCGAAGAGGCGTTCGAGGCGTTGTTCAAAAGTGAATACGCGCGCGTGGCCGGCATCGCCAACCGGGTGCTGGTCGACCCGCATGAGGCCGAGGACGTAGCTCAGGAGGTTTTCATCAACTTCCACCGGCTCCATTCGGCGAGCGCGCATTTTGCGCCCGCGTGGCTCCATCGAGCCGCAGCGCACACCGCGTTGAACCGCATTCGGGGCCGCCGGCGGCGCGAGAAGCGAGAGCTCGCGCAGGCGCCGGAGGAAGCCTCGCGAACCGTGGACCCGCAGCAAATGCTCGAGGTCAGCGAGGATCGGCGCCTCGTGCGAGAAGCCCTCGCCCGGTTGGCGCCAAAGGCGGCGGCAGTACTCGTACTACGCGCCAGCGGCCTCAGCTATGCCGAGGTCGGACAGGCGCTCGGAGTCGGAACAGGACAGATCGGAACATTGTTGAGGCGCGCAGAAGCAGCGCTGCGCAAGGAGGTCACCCGTGGCTCATCTATCTGAAGGAACTTTGCGGCGGATGTTCGACGATCCGGACGCACTCACCAGCTCGGACCGCCGGCACTACGCCGGTTGCGCCGACTGCCAGGCCCGGTCTGCCGGGATGGCGGACGATGCGCGCACGGTGGCGACGATGCTGGCCGCGCCAGAGCTCGAGCCAGACCTGGCCTCGGCGTTCAAACGGGTGCATTCCGCGCCCGCCGCGCAGCCTCGCTTCGGCTTCAGCCTGCCGATCCTCCGACCCTCTTCGCGGCCGATGTTCGCAGGCCTCGCCGCCGCGGTCGTCGTCCTCGCGCTCGTGGTGACCGCCTTCGCCAACGTCCTGCCCCTCTTCCAGCCGAAGACCGTCGAGCCGGTGCCTGTGACAGTGGCCGACATTCAGTCGCTGTCCGCTCTTGGCGACTACGGGACGCTGACCTGGTCACAGCAGCCGCAGCCCCAGGTCGTCCTTTCCGCGGCAGACGCGCAGGCGATCGCGGGCTTCAAAGCCCCGGTCGCGACCTATCTGCCCAAGGGCGTCTCCGCCACCATCACCTATGCGGCGATGCCGAAGGCGGTCGCCGTGTTCACCTTTGACGCCGGCAAGGCGGCGGCCGCGGCGGCCAAGACCGGCAAGTCGCTGCCCAAGCTGCCCAACGGTGTGGACGGGGCCAAGCTGACGGTGACCGCGGGGCCCGCGATCGTCGAGGTATACGGCAACCTGCAGTCGAGCTCAAACGCGAGCTCGCAGGAGATCAACCTGCCGCAGCTGGTCATCGCCGAGTCGGCGGCCCCGCAGGTGACGTCGACCCAGGTGACCGCGAAGCAGCTCGAAGACTACATCCTGTCCATCCCGGGCCTGTCTAAAGATCTGACAGCCGCGCTCAAGGCCATCGGCGACCCGAGCAGCACCCTCATCATCCCGATTCCCATCCAGTACGCGACGTCGACCACGGTCACGGTCCAGGGCGTAAAGGGCGTCGCGGTCGGTGACAACACCGGCCTGGGCTCAGGCGTGATCTGGATCAAGGGCAACGTCTTCGCGGTGGCCGGCCCGCTGAAGCAGTCAGAGGTCACCAAGATCGCCGACGGCTTGAAGAGCTGACTCCGCTAGCCTGCATGCGTGGCTGAGACAGCCTCCGTTTCGAGGGACGCATCCCCGGCAGCCGCTCCCACCCCTGGGGCGGCTGCCGATTCTCCGGCGATACACACCGTCGACCTGTCGAAGCGATTCGGAAGCACGGTCGCGCTTGCGGGGCTGTCGATGACTGTCCCCCGCGGCGAGATCTTCGGCTTCCTCGGCCCCAACGGCGCCGGCAAGACGACGTCGGTGAAGCTGCTGCTCGGCCTGCTCAGGCCAACCTCGGGCGAGGCGTGGCTGCTCGGCGAGACCATCGGCGACCTCAATACGCGCAGGCGCATCGGCTACCTGCCCGAGCTCTTTCGCTACCAGGGCTGGCTCGACGCGCGCGAGGTTCTCGCCCTCCACTGCGAGCTGGCGCCGCTCGAGCGCTCGGCGTGGAAGGACGAGATCAAACGAGCGCTGGAGACGGTCGGCCTGACCGAACGCGCGGACGACCGCGTGAGCACATTCTCGAAAGGCATGCAGCAGCGCCTCGGCCTGGCCGCGGCCCTGCTTGGCAAGCCGGAGCTCGTGTTTCTCGACGAGCCCACCTCGGCTCTCGACCCGGTCGGCCGCCACGACGTGCGCGAGATCATCCGAGGCCTTTCCGCGCGCGGCACGGCGGTGTTCCTCAACTCCCATCTGCTGAGCGAGGTCGAGCAGGTTTGCGATCGCGTCGCCGTGGTGGATCACGGTCGCGTGATCGCTTCGGGGACGATGGACGAGCTGCTCAGCGGCACAGCCGTGCGCGTGCGCGTGAGCGGACTGGATGGAGCGGCCAGAACCAAGCTCGCGGGCTTCGGTCCACTGGACGATGAAGGCGATCAGCTGACCTTCACGAAGCTGGACGTCGAGCGCGTGCCCGAGCTGGTATCGATGATCGTTGCACTGGGCGGCAGGATCTACGAGGTCGCGCCGCGACATCAGACGCTGGAGGATCGCTTCCTGCAGCTGCTCCACGAGGAAGAGTCCTGATGCCTGCAGTGCTGGTCTTCGCCCGCCTCACCGTGCAGGAGGCATCGCGCCGGCGCCTGCTGCTGGCGCTGCTCATCCTTACGCTGCTCGTGGTCGGTTTCTCGGCGTGGGGCTTCCACAAGATCACGACCGTCACGCGCGGCGATGGCACGCTGCTTCCCCCGACCCAGGTCACGCTCATCACGTCACAGCTGCTGATCGTCGTCACCTTCATGTACAGCGGCGTGCTGGCGCTCAGCGCGGCGGTGGTCGCCGGCCCGCTCATCTCGAGCGAGGTGGAGAGCGGCCTTCTGCTTTCGATGCTCGCGCGACCGGTGCGGCGGAGCGAGGTGGTCATCGGCAAATGGCTCGGGCTCGCGGTGCTCGTCACCGTGTATGCGGCCGGCTCGGCTCTCCTCGAGCTGACGGCGGTCAACTGGGCGACCGGATATTTGCCGCCGCACCCGATCGAGCTCGTCCTCTACGTTGCCGCCGAAGGCCTCGCCCTGCTGTCGCTTGGACTGGTGCTCTCGACGCGGTTGTCCGGAATCACGGGCGGGGTGATCGCCCTGGTGGCATGGCTCATGGCGTGGATCGCGGGGGTCGTCGGCGACATCGGGACGGGGCTGCAGAACTCGGCGCTGCAGAACGTCGGCACGATCAGCCACCTGCTGCTGCCCACCGACGGGCTGTGGCGCGGAGCCGTCTACGCGATGGAGCCTGACGTCATCCTCGCGGCGCTTCGCGCGGCCGGAACCGCAGGGCGCGCCAATCCCTTCAGCGCCGTCGACCCGCCACCCAACGCCTTTCTGGCCTGGGTGGTGGTGTGGTTCGCGGTCATGCTGGTTCTGTCGATCTGGAGCTTTCGCACCCGGGAGATCTAGCCATTAACGTTCGTTCGCGCCACACGAGCGGAAAAGGGGCTTGTCAGGCGCACGTTTGGATCCAAAGAATCGAAATCCGTCAGGGATAGAGCCCCCGCTCTCGTGTCGCGCCGGCCACGCGGGAGACGGCGCGCACGTACGCGGCCATCCGCATGTCCAGCTTGAGGTCGAGCTTCGTCTTCAGCACCTCCGAGAAAGCGCGCGTCATGATCGCCTTCAGCTTCTGGTTCACCTCGTGCTCCGACCAGAAGAAGGACTGCAGGTCCTGTACCCACTCGAAGTACGAGACCGTGACGCCGCCCGCGTTGGCGAGGATGTCGGGCACCAGGAAGATGCCCCGCTCGCGAAAAATCGCATCGGCCTCGGGCGTCGTCGGCCCATTGGCCCCTTCGACGATGAGGCTTGCCTTCACGTCCCGGGCGTTGCGCGATGTGAGCTGGTTGCCGATGGCCGCCGGCACGAGCAGGTCGCAATCGACGGTCAGCACGTCCTGGTTGCCGATCTCCGTGGCGCCTGGAAAACCGCGAAGCGTCTTCTCGCGCGCGCGATATTCGAGCACGCGCTTGATGGAGAGCCCGAGCGGGTTGTAGATGCCGCCGTAGTCCTCGCTGACGGCGACGATCGTGCAGCCGGCCTCTTCGAGCAGCCGTGCGCTGATGCTGCCGACGTTGCCGAAGCCCTGCACTGAAACGCGCGTCTGATGAGGCTGCCGGTCGAGGTGCTCGAGCGCCGCCATCGAGCAGATGGTCACGCCGCGGCCGGTCGCTTCGACACGACCCAACGAGCCGCCCACCTCGATCGGCTTTCCGGTCACGGAGGCCGGCACGGAGTAACCGAGGTGCATCGAGAGCGTGTCCATGATCCACGCCATCGTCTGGCCGTCGGTGTTGACGTCGGGCGCCGGGATGTCGCGGTCGGCGCCGATGAGGATCGATATCTCCGTCGCGAAGCGCCGCGTCATGTGTTCGAGCTCCCGCGGGGAGAGCTCGCGCGGGTTCACGATGATGCCTCCCTTGGCGCCGCCAAACGGGATGTTGACGACCGCGCATTTCCATGTCATCCACATCGCGAGGGCCTTGACCTCGTTGAGAGAGACGTCAGGGTGGTACCGGATGCCGCCCTTGGCCGGACCGCGGTTGATGTTGTGCTGCACTCGATAGCCCGTGAAGACGCGGTGGGTCTGGTCGTCCATCTCCACCGGGAAGTTGCATGTGAACTCGCGCTGCACCTCGCGCAGAACCTCGCGAAGCCAAGGCTCGAGCTTGATGATCTCGGCCGCGGTGTCGAACTGCGACTGGGCGGTGCGCCATTCGTCAGCTTCCACGATGGGGTGCAGCTCAGCGGTGCTCACATCAGCACCGATGATCGCGGATATTCCGCCTTGGGATCACAGATAACGTTGACGCAGGCGGGTAGGCCCGAGGCGAAGGCCCGCTCCACGGCGGGCCGGATCTCTGCCGGGCGCTCCACCATCTCGCCATAGCCGCCGAGCGCCTCGACCACCTTGTCGTAGCGGGTGCCATGGCCCAGGTCGGCCGCAACGCTCATTCCGAGCATGGCCTGCATCGGGTGCTTCTCGAGGGCCCAGATGCCGTTGTTGCCCACCACGCACACGACCGGGATTCGATGGCGGACCATGGTGTCGAACTCCATCGCCGAGAACCCGAACGCGCCGTCGCCCGAAAGCAGGATGACCTCGCGATCGGGGCGGGCGAGCTTGGCCGCCATCGCATACGCCGGGCCTGAGCCGAGGGCGCCGAACGGTCCCGGGTCGAGCCACAGGCCGGGCTCGCGGCGCTCGATGAGCCGGCCGGCGAAGGAAACGAAATCACCCCCGTCGCCGACGAAGATCGCGTCTGGGTCCGCAAACCGATCGACCTCTGCGATCAGCCGCGCCGGGTGCACAGGCGAGGAGTCGATCTGCGTCAGCGCGATGTCCCGGGCGCGCGCGGCGGCCTCCGATTCGCGTAGGCGCGCAAGCCAGTCCGACCTCTCGGGGGTGCTTGCGGCCGCCGCCAGCGCGGCGAGAGA